>JANNKX010000340.1:0-5598 GCA_031396505.1 Rhodobacterales bacterium | reverse complement strand
CCGTCTTCGGAAAACGCCGGTCTGGTCCTCACCGCGAGCGGCATCTATCTCGGCGGATACGTCGCGCAGGGGTGCGGCTGCCCGATGATGTGACGTTTGATATTCCGGGCAATCCCTTGGACCGGCATCCGACATGGCGCGATGTGGCCTGCCCTGCCTGCGGTGCGGCGGCGCGGCGCGAGACGGATACGATGGATACGTTCGTGGATTCGTCCTGGTATTACGCGCGGTTTACTTCGCCGCATGCCAGCACGCCTACCGTTGCGGAAGACGCCGCCTACTGGATGAACGTGGACCAATATATCGGCGGGGTGGAACACGCGATCTTGCACCTGCTGTATTCGCGGTTCTTTGCCCGCGCGATGCACAAGACGGGGCACCTGCCTGCATCGGCGATCGAGCCGTTCAATGCGCTGTTCACGCAAGGGATGGTGACGCATGAGATTTACCGCACGACCGATGCACAGGGCCGCCCGGTCTATCATCTGCCCGAAGATGTCACTGAAGGCCGTTTGGCCGACGGTACGGCAGTAGACGTGATCCCTTCGGCAAAGATGTCGAAATCCAAGAAAAACGTTGTCGATCCGATGAATATCATCGCGGCCTTCGGGGCCGATACCGCGCGGTGGTTCGTGATGTCGGACTCTCCGCCAGAGCGGGATGTCGAGTGGACGTCATCGGGCGCAGAGGCGACGTTCAAGCATCTGAGCCGGGTCTGGGCCTTGTGTGACCGGATCGGGCAGATGCCAGCGGATCACAAGGGCGACGGCGATGATGATCTGGCGCGTGCCACGGCGCGGGCGATTGACGAGGTGACGCGCGGGATCGAAGGCTTTGCCTTCAACAAGGCCATCGCGAAACTGTATGAATTCACCAACACCCTGTCCAAATCTGACGCCTCCACCCCCGCAATGAAACAGGCGATCCGCACACTCGCGCAACTGATGCAGCCGATGACGCCGCATATCGCGGAATCCATCTGGGCCTATCAGGGCGGTGTGGGCCTGTGCGCGCGGGCCCCGTGGCCCAAGGCGGACCCGGCTTTGCTGATTGATGAGACCGTGATCCTGCCGATCCAGATCAACGGCAAACGGCGGGCGGAAATCAGCGTGCCAAAGGATATGCCGGGCGCGCAGGTTGAAAAGCTGGTGATGGCGATGGATGATGTGCAAAGGTTCTTGGCCGGGCATCCGGTCAAGAAATTCATCGTGGTTCCGGGGCGTATCGTCAATGTCGTGGTTTAATGCAGACCCCCCCGCCCCATCCCTCCCCCACAGTGGGGGGAGGGGGCCTGCTGCGCCCTGCCACAAGCGGCACGTTTCCAGCGAAGCGCCTCCCTCCCCCCCGGTGGAGAAGGGCCGGGGTGGGGGGCGTCTATCACGCAGGACTGCGCTGCTTGCGCCTTTTCTGGTCGCCGCCTGCGGGTTCATGCCCGCCCTTGGCCCCGGTGGGGCTGCGGAAGGCTTGCAAGGCGCTATCCGCGTCAATGACCCCAGTAACAAGAACGCCTTTGATATGGTGGAACGCCTGGAGGAACGCATCGGGCGACCTGCGACAGCGCGGTTTGATCTGGGCTATACGATCACGACGCGCGCCATTGGCGTCGGCATCACGCCCGACAACGCCATCACCCGGTTCAACCTGACGGGTCGTGTCGATTGGACATTGACCGAACGCGCGACGGGCGCACGCGTGGCGGGCGGGCGGGTCGACAGTTTTACGTCGTATTCCGCAACGGGGTCCACCGTGGCGGGATTGGCCGCCGAAGAGGATGCCGCCTTTCGCCTGATGCGCATTCTGGCCGATCAGATCGTCAGCCGCCTGATTGCATCGGCCGGGGACTGGCTATGATCCTGAAAGGGATCGAGGCAACCCGCTATTTCGCCAAACCTGATCCCACACGTGCGGGCCTGCTGATCTTTGGGGCGGACGCAATGCGCGTGGCCCTGCGCCGGGCGGAGGTGATTGCCGCCTTGATCGGGCCGGAGGGCGGGGCGGAAATGCGGCTTGCGCGGATGTCGGGCGCGGATTTGCGCAAAGAGCCTGCGCTGTTGCAGGACGCGGTGAAGGCAATTGGCTTTTTCCCCGGCCCGCGCGTGGCCTTTGTGGAAGATGCAACCGATGGACTGGCCCCGCTGATCGAGGCAGCGCTGAAAGACTGGCGCGCGGGGGATGCGCAGATTGTGGTGACGGCGGGTGGATTGACCGCGAAATCGGCGCTGAAGGTGCTGTTTGACAAGCATCCCCATGCGGTTTCGGTTGGCCTATATGACGATCCACCCGGCCGGGACGAGATCGAGGATGCGCTGCGCAAAGCAGGCCTGCGTGACATTGAACCCGCGGCGAGTGCCGACCTGCACACGCTGGCCCGCAGCCTTGATCCGGGGGATTTTCGGCAGATGCTGGAAAAGATCAGTCTTTATAAACATGGGGATACGACCCCTCTCATGGCGGCCGAAGTGGCCGCGCTTGCGCCTGCGACGATCGAGGCGGAGGTCGAAGAGGTGGTGAATGCCACGGCCGACAAGCGCCTTGCCGACATTGGCCCGCTGATGCGCAGGCTGGAAGGGCAGGGCATGCAGCCCGTGACGATCTGCATCCGCGCGTTGCAACATTTCCGGGTGCTGCATAGTGCTGCGTCCGATCCGACGGGGCAGGGCATGGCGCGCGCACGGGTGAATTTCAAGGCGAAAGAGGCGATGACCCGGCAGGCCGGCAATTGGGGTGCGCGCAGTCTTGAAGACGCGCTGACCACCCTTATCGATTGCGACCTGACGCTGCGGTCCACCTCGCGCGCGCCAACGTTTGCGGTGATGGAACGCACGCTGATGCGGCTGGCGAGCATGAAGCGGTAGTGGCTGGCGGGTCTGCCACTCACAACCTGCCCATTTCCTCTCTGCCCAAATATCCACACCCGCAGGCCGGTTGGCGGCACGCCAGAGGCCTGCTTGAAAAACCTGCGCGGTAGCGCGCTATATGAAAACCGTCCCAACCAGAGATTGCCGATGTCGCCTTATGCCCCCTTGCACCCCGCCTGCGCCGCCCTTGGCACGCGGCTGTTTACCGTCACCACGATTGACGACGCCGCGGGCGTGGCGCGCCGCGCCTATACCTCGCATCCGGTGGAATACCCCGTGCAGGGCACCAAACCCCTGACCCGCGACGGCTGGCATGACCATTGCATCGCGGGGCGGCAGGTGTTTGTGGCAAATACGGTGCCGGAATTTGCGAGGTATTTCTTTGATCACGCGCTGATCACCTCGCTGGGGCTGGGGTCGTGCATCAACATTCCGGTGTTTGCGGACGCGGGTCCGGTGCTGGGCACGCTGAACCTGCTGGCAGAGGAACATCATTTCACGTCCGCGCGCCTTGCAGCATATGTTGCGGTGGTGCAGGCGCATCACGCGGGCCTTGTGGCGGCAATGACATCGGCATGAAGCGCGGACGGGCTATCTTTCGCGTGGCGGGCCTTCGGCTTCGCGCCGGATCACGCCCTCGATTTCGGCCATCACGACGGCGGGCAGCGGCCCATTGTGCAGCGCGCCTGCAAGATCGGCCACCTGTGCCGCCGTGCGAAAACCAGGGATCGGCAACGTACCGTCCGCCCGCGCCCAGATCCAGCCGATGGCCCCTTGCGCCAGTGAACGCCCACCGGTCTGCAAAAGGGCGCGCACGACGTCCAGTTGGCGCGCGAAATCAGGGGCGACTGCGCCATCCTTGTAATAGGCCATCCAATCCACCGTCATGCTGCGCAGATCCTCGGGGGCAAAGCGGGTGCTGGCCCCGATCTTGCCGCCAAGCAGACCCATCGCCAAGGGCGCGCGGTTGATTGACAGCAACCCCTGGCCTGCGATCACCGGCATCACTGCATCGGCACGAAAGAACACGTTCATCGCATGTTCAATCGCCACCATTCCGGGCCGGGCGGCGAAAGCTGCGGCACGGTCGGGGAAATCCGTGCTCCAGCCATAGGCCGCGATCTTGCCTGCGTCGCGCAGGCCATCGAGTGTGTCAAACACATCTTCGGCTTGCGCGACCGGCAGGGCGTTCAGATGCAGCAGGACAAGGTCGATCCGTGCCCGTTGCAACCGCAGCAACGACGCGTCGATGGAGGTGCGAATGGCCACCGGGCTGATCTCTGGCCCGGTCAGTGCGCGGCGCGCGGGATCAATGGCGTAGCCGACCTTGGTTGCGACCTTGACGTCCGGATGGCCCTGCAGTGCCTGGCCCAGAACTTGTTCCGAATGCCCTGCCCCATAGGCCTGCGCCGTATCGAAAAAACGGATGCCTGCATCGATGCCGGCGTGAATCGCGCGCATCGATTCCGCGTCATCGACCTTGCCCCAGCCTGCGGGCGCACCCCCCGCCGTCCATGGCCCGCCGATGGCCCAGCATCCAAGCCCGAGTCTTGGCACTGTCGTGCCATCCCAAAGTGTCCGCATAATCATGTCAAACCCCCGGTGATCTTGCCATAGACGCTGATCTTGTGATCGAGAAAGACCTGACATGCGTCCACCTCGCGCCGCCGCGTGGCAAGCCGTTCGGCATGGGTGTGCAGGATCGCCAGCCGTTCTGCCGCCGCACCGGGTGCTGCGGCATCTGTCGTATGCACCAGCACGGCAAAACGCCGCATATCGACCATCGGCATGCCAGTCGCGCGCAGGCGTTCCAAATTGCGCAGCCATTCCACAGCACCCGCATCGAACCGCCGCCAGCCGCGCGCATCCCGCCGAACAGGCGGTAGCATCCCGGCTTTTTCATAGAACCGGATCGTGTCAATCGACAACCCGCTGGTTGTGGCCGCGTCCGTGATGTTCATGGCATTTCCTTTCGATCCAGCCGCCGTAACAAGCTGGAGCAACTCCAGGTCAAGCAGTATTTTGCGGATGTGTGGCGTTGGGGGCGTCTGCGTTTTGTTATTGCGATTCTTGGCAACCGTCGTAGGTTTCCATCATGACCGGAAATCCGGCACCCCCGTTTGAAGGGGATATGCATAGGGAGCTTGCAACAGATGAATACCATCAAGATCATGGGCACAACGGCCCTGTCGCTGCTGACGGCAGTCACACCGGCCATGGCGCAGGTGACCGCGCTTGGCGCGGGTGAGGGGCAGGTGAATATCGTGGCTTGGCCCGGCTATATCGAACGCGGTGAAACTGATGCGGCGTTTGACTGGGTCACGGGGTTCGAGGCGGCGTCGGGCTGCAAGGTGAACGTCAAGACGGCGAACACATCGGACGAAATGGTCGCGCTGATGAATGAAGGCGGGTTCGATCTGGTGACGGCATCTGGGGATGCGTCCTTGCGTCTGGTGGCAGGTGACAGGGTGCAGCCGATCAACATCGACCTGATCCCGTCATGGTCCACCGTCGATGACCGCCTGAAGGACGCGCCCTGGCATACGGTTGATGGTGTGCATTACGGCACGCCCTACATGTGGGGGCCGAACGTGTTGATGTACAACACCGTGACCTTCAAGACGCCGCCCACCTCCTGGTCGGTGGTGTTCGAGCCGCAGAAGCTCCCCGACGGCAAGCCCAACAAGGGCCGTGTGCAGGCTTACGACGGGCCTATCTACATCGCCGATGCCGCGTTGTA
>JANNKX010000306.1:0-1874 GCA_031396505.1 Rhodobacterales bacterium | reverse complement strand
TGCGGCAATTGCTCCGGACGGTGGCACGGGCTGTGCCACCCCATTGGAACTGCGCCAGATTGCAGGCGGGGTGATGGCCGTGACAGACAGCGCGGCCAATGCCATGGCGCGGGTCGCAGCACCGCCCCTGCCCTTTCTGGCCACCCCGCACGCAACGGCGCTGTTTGAAGGGCTGAACACAGTGCTGGCTTTCCGGATTGCCGAAACGCCCGCGCAAGTGGCCGAATGGCTGGCCTATTTGGTGGACCAGCAAGGGTTACAGGCAGCGCTGATTGTGATGCGTGTGGCCGATCCGCACTTTGGCGATGCACTGGCCGATATTTTCGGCCCGACCGATTTGCACATCGTCGTGGTGGATTGCCCGCTGCCGTTGGGCAAGGCGGGCATGGGCCCTGAAAACCATCTGTTTCTGGCGCCCGATGCGCCGGGCAAGGATCGCATGACGCCACCCGACCCCGACCCTTGGCGTGCACCATTGGGTGAGGGTATCATTTATGAGGCGATAAAGTGGCGCTATCTGGCATCTGCACGCGCTGTCCTCACGCTGGATGTGACCGATATCATCCCGCCGGGTGCGCCGAACGCCTTTGACGCCTGCGTGGCGGCCAAGGGTGGCGTTGTCGTGCTGACGGGCCGGCGGATTTACCCATGGCGTGTGCGCCCCGGGCAGGACGCCCGCCTTGGTGATCACATCTGCCGCCAGTTTGACAGCCGGCGCGGCACGGCACGCTGGGGCGTGGCCCCGGCACATGCGGGCCTGGAGAACATCTGGCGCATGGTCCGTATTGCATTCGCCAATCCGGAAGAAGCTGCCACGATCCCTTTCTGGCGGGCCATGGCGATACGGGTTTCGGGTTTTTCCAGCGGCGAGCTGGCACCGAAATCGGCGCTGGTGGAAGACCCCGCCCTGTTGGCGATGGCCGATCTTCTGGGGCATCATCCGATCCGCCCACCGGTCAGTCAGCCAAAGGCCGCCCCGCGCGCAGCCACGGCGGCCGGGCGCACGGCCATTGTGACCACGATGAAGAACGAAGGGCCGTTTATTTTGGAATGGCTGGCCTATCATCGTGCCATCGGTGTGGATGATTTCCTGATCTACACCAATGACTGCACCGATGGCACCGACACCATGCTGATGATGTTGCAGCAAAAAGGCATCGTGCAGCACCGCGAAAACCCATTCCGCACGATGAACCTGAAACCGCAGCATGCGGCCCTGCAAGCCGCCGAGGATGAGCCGGTGATGCGGGATTGCGGCTGGGGCATCTGCATGGATGTCGATGAGTTCATCAACATCAAGATCGGCGACGGCACGCTGGCGGCCCTTTATGCCGCAATGGGCGAGGCGAATATGATATCGCTTACGTGGCGGCTTTTTGGCAACGCAGACGTGGTTGGGTATACGGACCGCTTTCTGATCGAACAGTTCACCGCCTGCGCGCCCGAAGTGGTGCGCAAGCCGCATCAGGCATGGGGGTTCAAAACCCTGTTCCGCAACATCGATATCTACAAAAAACTGGGGGTGCACCGCCCCAAGGGGCTGAAGCCGGATTTGTGGGACCGCGTGCATTGGCTGAACGGGTCGGGCCGTGCGATGCCACGCGAGATGTTTCGTAATGGTTGGCGTTCATCGCTTGATACTTATGGCTATGACTGGGTCCAGATGAACCACTATGCCGTGCGGTCGGCAGAAAGCTTTCTGGTCAAACGCGACCGGGGCCGGGTGAACCATGTCGATCGTGATCAGGGGTTGAATTACTGGTTCCGCATGAATTTCAACGCGGTACAGGACGCATCGATCCAGCGCATGATTCCGGCTGCACGTCGCGCATTCGACCATCTGATGACGGATCCTGATATTGCGGCCGCCCATC
>JANNKX010000263.1:0-3195 GCA_031396505.1 Rhodobacterales bacterium | reverse complement strand
CCCCCTATGGACTGTCGGCAGGTGTGTGGAGCGAGAATGTTCACACCTGCATGGATTTTGCCCGCCGGGTTCAGGCGGGCACCGTCTGGACCAATACCTGGATGGACGGCTTTCCCGAGCTGACCTTCGGGGGCGTCAAGCAATCGGGTCAGGGCCGCGAGATCGGACCCTACGGCCTTGACGAATTTCTTGAGGTGAAAACGCTGGTGATGCGGATCGGCCGCACGCGGGCGCCTTGGGTAAAGACCCGCTGAAGACGGCGGGAAGGAACGACCAACGCGACATCCATGGGAGGAAACAACATGCGTGGGTATTTTGGACGGACACTGACAACGATGGCGGCATTGGCGCTGACAACTTCGGTCGCGGTGGCAGAAGATGTGGAAGTGCTGCACTGGTGGACATCGGGCGGCGAAGCGGCAGCCCTTGGCGTGCTGAAGGAAGATCTGGCCGGCAAGACCATCGGCTGGAACGACATGCCAGTTGCCGGTGGCGGCGGCGAGGCCGCGATGACGGCGGTGCGCGCGCGCGTCACGGCGGGCAACCCGCCGACCGCCGTGCAGATGCTGGGTTTTGATATTCAGGATTGGGCGGTGGAAGGCGCGCTTGCCAATCTGGATACGGTTGCGGCTGAAGAAGGCTGGGATGCCGTCGTGCCCGCCGCCTTGCAGGCATTCTCCAAATATGACGGGCATTGGGTTGCGGCCCCGGTGAACGTACATTCCACCAACTGGGTCTGGGCAAACAAGGCCGTGATGGACGAACTTGGCATTGCCGAGCCGACGTCTTGGGATGAATTCGTGGCCGCGTTGCAGAAGGTCAAGGATTCGGGCCGCACGGCGTTGGCTCATGGCGGTCAGGCCTGGCAAGAGGCGACGATGTTTGACGGCGTCGTGCTTTCGGTGGGTGGGCCGGACCTTTACAAGGCCGCATTCATCGACCTCGACCCTGCAGCGCTTGGCGGCGAACAGATGGTCGAGGCGTTCAACCGCATGGCCACCCTGCGCAGCTTTGTCGATGACAACTTCTCGGGCCGCGACTGGAACCTTGCATCGGCGATGGTGATCAATGGCGAGGCGGGTTTCCAGATCATGGGCGATTGGGCCAAGGGCGAATTCGTCAACGCAGGCAAAGTGCCCGGCGTCGATTTCGCCTGCTTCCGCGTGCCGGGAACGGCGGGTATCGTGACATTTAACTCCGACCAGTTCGCGATGTTTGCGGTGGCCGAGGCGGGTGCGCAGGCCTCGCAGGGCGAGATGGCGCGATCCATCATGTCGCCCGCGTTCCAGTCGGCGTTCAACGTGGTGAAGGGGTCGGTCCCCGCACGCACCGATGTGCCGAATGACGCATTCGATGATTGCGGCAAAAAGGCCATGGCAGACCTTGCAGCCGCCTCCGAGTCTGGCACGCTGATCGGGTCGATGGCCCATGGCCATGCCAACCGCGCGGCGGTCAAGAACGCGATCTACGACGTGGTCACCGCGCATTTCAACGGCGAGTATGACGCGGCGGCGGCAGCTGCCGAACTGGTGACCGCGGTTGAGGCCGCCCAATAATCTGACAATCGTGAAGGCGGTGCTTCCGCCTTCACACCTTCGGGGAGGGGATCGGCTATGACGACCACGACAGACGTGGATTTCCGCACGCGCCTGCAGGATTGGATCCCGAAGCTGGTCCTGTCCCCGTCGCTGGCGGCCATACTGGTGTTCGTCTACGGCTTCATCATCTACACCGTCTATCTGTCTTTCACCGACAGCAAGATGTTGCCATCATACGACCTTGTCGGGATGGAAAACTATGCCAAGCTGTTCGCACTATCTGCATGGACCACGGCGATCATCAACCTTGCCATTTTCGCCTCGCTCTACATTGTGATCTGCACCGTCATCGGCCTGACGCTGGCGGTGTTTCTGGATCAGAAAATCCGCGGCGAAGGCATCCTGCGCCCGATCTATCTGTATCCCATGGCGCTGTCGTTCATCGTGACGGGCACGGCGTGGAAGTGGTTTCTGGACCCCGGCATCGGGTTGGAACACACCATGCACCTGTGGGGCTGGGAAAGTTTCAGTTTCAACTGGATCAAGGATCGCGACATGGCGATCTACACGGTGGTCATCGCGGCGGTTTGGCAAACCAGCGGCTTTGTTATGGCGATGTTTCTGGCGGGCCTGCGCGGCATCGACAATGAAATCCTGAAGGCCGCACAAATTGATGGGGCGTCCAACTGGCAGCTTTATCGCCGCATCGTCATCCCCCTGCTGCGGCCCGCGTTCCTGAGTGCGTTTGTGATCCTGAGCCACCTTGCAATCAAATCCTATGACCTTGTCATCGCATTGACGGGCGGCGGGCCGGGGCGGGCCACCGAACTGCCTGCGACCTTCATGTACTCCTATACCTTCACCCGCAACTCGATGGGCATCGGGGCGGCATCGGCGGTGATCATGCTGATGACGATTGCCGCGATCATGGTGCCGTATCTGTACGCCGAGTTGAAGGAGAAGGGGCAATGAGTGCTGCGACTCAGGATACCGCCATCCGCACCGGGCGCATCGCGCGGACCTTTATCTACCTCGTGCTGCTGTTATTCGCGCTGTTCTACCTGCTGCCGTTCTTCGTGATGCTGGTGAACAGTCTGAAGCCGCTGTCCGAAATCACGGGCGGTAACATGATGGCCCTGCCGCAGGACTGGACGATCGCGCCGTGGCTTTCGGCATGGTCCACGGCGCAGATTGGCGTCGAACCAACCGGGTTGAAACCCTATTTCCTGAATTCGATCCTGATGGTGGCCCCGGCGGTGATCATATCCACCATTCTGGGCGCGCTGAATGGTTATGTGCTGACGAAGTGGCGGTTCCGTGGCGACACGATCTTGTTCGGGTTGATGCTGTTTGCCTGTTTCATCCCGTTCCAGATCGTCTTGATCCCGATGGCGCGGATGCTGGGGCTGATGGGGCTGGCCGGGTCCACGCCCGGCCTTGTGCTCGTGCATGTGGTGTATGGGATCGGGTTCACCACGCTGTATTTCCGCAACTACTATTCCGCGTTCCCGACAGAGCTTGTACGCGCGGCGATGATCGACGGGGCGGGGTTCTTCCGCATCTTCTGGCGGATCATGCTGCCGTCATCGGGGCCGATCATCGTGGTTTCCGTGATCTGGCAATTCACCAATATCTGGAACGACTTCCTGTTCGGCGC
>JANNKX010000238.1:0-1745 GCA_031396505.1 Rhodobacterales bacterium | reverse complement strand
CCCAGCACGCTGCCCTGCACGCCAGCAATCACGATCTGCGGAATGTCACCCCCGGAAACCGGGCGCAGGATGCGGGTGATGCCCAGCAGGATGTATTGCATGGCCAGCGTGGCGATGATCGGATGCACGTTCAGGCGCGTGATCACCAGCCCGTTGATCAACCCCACCAACCCCGCCAAGACGAACACCGCCGGGATGAGTAAGGCCGCAGGACCGTTTAAGGAAAGGATCGCGGTGGAAAAGCTGATGACCGACCCGACAGACAGGTCCAGCCCGCCCACTATGATGACGAACAACTGCCCGATGGCCGCAATCAGCAACGGCATCGCCTGTGCGATCAGGTTGAACAGGTTCTCGCGTGTGGCGAACTGATCCGTGCCAAAGGCAAGAACCACCACCAGCGCCACCGCAATCACCATCGGCACGCCCCACAGCCCTTGCCTGCTGCGCCGGGCCGAGAAGCCTGATTTGAACCATTGGGTCATGCAGCGCCCCCTTCCACAGTCAGCGCTGCCGCAAGAATGGCGTGTTCAGTGGCTTGATTGGCAGGCAATTCGGTCATCACGGTATCGCCATGCACCACCGCCAGCCTGTCGCAGAGGCCGATCAGTTCCACTGTCTCACGCGAGGTGACCAGCACGGCACCGCCTGCCTGTGCAAAGTCCCGCAAAAGCCAGTAGATTTCGGATTTGGCGCCAATATCGACGCCGCGCGTGGGTTCCTCGATCACCAGAACCTTGACCTCGCGCGCCAGATAGCGGCCCAGCAAGACCTTTTGCTGATTGCCGCCCGACAGCGATGCGACAGGTGTCGCGGGGCTGGCGGTCTTGATGCGCAGGGCGTCGGTCATGCGTTGCACCACGTCCTTCAGGCTGCGGGCCGGGGTGAAGGCGGGCTTTTCGGCGTGCAGCCCGATCACCAGATTGGCCGCCACCGACAGACCCAGCATCAACCCTTCTTCCTTGCGATCCTCGGGCACAAAGCCCAGACCCAGCCGCGCCATTGCGCGGATACCACTGACCGGAGAGGGGAATTTCAACGCCTGCCCATGCAGCCGCAAGGTGCCACTGGCGGGCATATGCCGCCCGATCAGCGCCCGCATGATGCGCTGCTGCCCTTGGCCCTCCAGACCGGCAAGGCCCAGAATCTCGCCCTGATGCAGGGTCAGATCAAACGCCCGCGCCGATGGCGTGGCGCGAAAGCCTGACAATTCCATCACAGGGTTACCAAGGGTTGTCGCCCGCGCCGGGAACAGGTCGGACAATTCCCGCCCCACCATCATCGCGATCAGCCCGTCCGGCGTCACGTCGCGGATGGCACGGGTGCCAACGTACTGGCCATCTTTCAGCACCGTCACTTCGTCACAAATACTGAAAATCTCATCCATCCGGTGCGAGATATAGACAATGGCCCGCCCTTCGGCCCGCAGGCGCCGGATGCTGCGGTTCAGCACCGCAACGTCCGCCGCGTTCAGTGCTGCGGTGGGTTCATCCAGGATCAGCACGCTGGCATCCGCCTTGATGCCATGGGCGATTTCCACGAATTGCCGTTCCGCGATGGACAGGGTGGACACCAATTGATCGGGGTCTAACCGCAGGTCCAGTTCGGCCAAGGCCGCCACCGTTTCTGCCCGCATCCGCTTGCGATCAAGACCGCCGCCTCGCAAAAGCGGCTCGCGGCCCAGAAACATATTTTCTGCAATAGTCAGGTTTGGCAGCAGCGACAGTTCTTGAAATACGGTCGAG
>JANNKX010000192.1:0-2998 GCA_031396505.1 Rhodobacterales bacterium | reverse complement strand
ACGGTAGCATAGTCGCCATCGATTTGACAGGTGATCGCTTCCACTTTGACATCATTGATGGTGGAATGACCGAAAATCGGAAACCGCCACGGCAGATCATTCAACGACGAATAGGAGGTGTACCCCGGATAGCCGTTCTTTTCGCACCACCGCTGCCCCGCCGCGTCATCCTCGGCGATGGCAAGGCAGGACGACTGCAATTCATCATAATCGACCTTCTTCTTGGCCAGTTCATTCAAACCGGCGCGATACAGGCGCGTGACAAAAAGCGATGTAATCTCGGCCATGGCATGCTCCAGCAGTTAAACGGAAAAAGCCCCCACCGTTTCCGGCAGGGGCCCCTGTAGGTCGGGGTTAGCCCCGACTCACTTACCAGTCTTCTTTGGCCACAACGCGGGTGGTGACCGGAAGTTTCATCGCACCAAGGCGCAGGGCCTCACGCGCGATCACTTCGCTGACGCCGTCGATCTCGAACATGATCCGGCCGGGCTTCACCTTGGCCGCCCAATAGTCGGTCGACCCCTTGCCCTTACCCATACGCACTTCGACGGGCTTGGCCGATACTGGAACATCCGGGAAAATCCGGATCCAGACCCGGCCCTGACGTTTCATGTGGCGGGTGATCGCGCGGCGGGCCGCCTCGATCTGCCGCGCGGTCACACGCTCGGGTTCGGTGGATTTCAGGCCGAACGACCCGAAGTTCAGGAGGAATCCGCCCTTCGCTTCGCCGTGGATACGGCCTTTGTGCTGTTTGCGGAACTTGGTCCGTTTTGGTTGCAACATCTGTCTTACTCCTTACGCGCGTTCGCGGTCGCGGCGCGGGGGACGCGGTGCAGCGCCTTCCTGTGCCTCGGCGTGACGGCGATCATGCGCTTGCGGATCATGCTCAAGGATTTCACCTTTGAAGATCCAGACCTTGACCCCAATAATGCCATATGCGGTTTTCGCCTCATACGTCGCATAGTCGATGTCGGCGCGCAGGGTGTGCAACGGCACGCGGCCTTCGCGGTACCATTCGGTCCGCGCGATTTCTGCGCCGCCCAGACGGCCCGCAACGTTCACACGGATGCCAAGGGCACCGATGCGCATCGCGTTCTGCACGCCGCGTTTCATGGCGCGGCGGAACGATACCCGACGCTCCATCTGCTGCGCGATCGACTCCGCCACCAGTTTCGCGTCCATTTCCGGCTTGCGGATTTCGACGATGTTCAGGTGTAGTTCTGACTTGGTGAACACCGTCAGCTTCTTGCGCAGCGTTTCGATATCCGCGCCTTTCTTGCCAATGATGACGCCGGGGCGCGCGGTGTGAATGGTCACACGGCACTTTTTATGCGGGCGCTCGATGATGACCTTTGACACGCCGGCCTGCTTGCATTCCTCGTGGATGTAGGCCCGCATACGCAGGTCCTCCAGCAGCAGATTGCCGTAGTCTTTGCTATCGGCAAACCAACGGCTGTCCCAGGTCCGGTTGACCTGAAGACGCATCCCAATGGGGTTAACCTTCTGACCCATTATGCAGACTCCCCAACTTGACGCACCTTGATGGTCAGTTCGCTGAATGGTTTCATGATCTTGCCGAACCGGCCACGTGCGCGCGGACGACCACGCTTCAGCGTGATGTTCTTGCCGACCCAGGCTTCGGCGACGACAAGGCTGTCAACGTCAAGACCATGGTTGTTTTCGGCATTCGCAATCGCGGATTGCAAACATTTCTTCACATCGCCCGCGATCCGCTTTTTGGAAAAGGTCAGATCGGCCAGCGCGCGTTCCACTTTCTTGCCGCGGATCAGACCGGCGACAAGGTTCAGCTTTTGCGGGCTGGTTTTCAGCATGCGCAGAATTGCCATTGCTTCGTTATCGGCCACACGGCGCGGATTTTTCTCGTTTGCCATGGCTTATTTCCGTTTCGCTTTTTTGTCGGCGGCGTGCCCGTAATAGGTGCGCGTCGGCGAGTATTCACCAAACTTCTGGCCGATCATTTCCTCGGTCACGTTGACCGGGATATGCTTTTTGCCATTGTACACCGCGAACGTCAGACCAACGAACTGCGGCAGGATGGTGGAGCGGCGCGACCAGATCTTGATGACCTCGCTTTTGCCGCCTTCTTTGGCCTTTTCGGCCTTTTTCAGGACATAGCCGTCAACGAACGGGCCCTTCCAGAGTGAACGTGCCATGGATTAGCGCCCTTTCTTCGCGTGACGCGACCGGACAATCAGCTTGTCCGAAGCTTTGGCCTTGCGGGTTTTATTCCCCTTGGTGCCCTTACCCCATGGGGTAACCGGGTGTCGGCCACCGCTGGTGCGGCCTTCGCCGCCGCCGTGCGGGTGGTCGATCGGGTTCATGGCCACGCCGCGCACAGTTGGGCGAACGCCCATGTGACGCTTGCGGCCCGCCTTGCCGAGGTTCTGGTTCGAATTGTCGGGGTTCGACACGGCCCCGATGGTGGCCATGCATTCCTGACGGACCATGCGCAATTCACCCGACGAAAGCCGGATTTGCGCATAGGACCCGTCACGTCCCACGAACTGTGCATAAGTCCCCGCCGCGCGGGCCAACTGCCCACCCTTGCCGGGCTTCAGTTCGACGTTGTGCACGATGGCACCGATTGGCATGCCGGAAAACGGCATTGCGTTGCCCGGTTTGACGTCGGTCTTTGCACCAGCGATGACACTATCGCCAACGCCAAGGCGCTGCGGTGCCAGGATATAGGCCAACTCGCCATCGGCGTATTTGATCAGTGCGATAAATGCCGTGCGGTTCGGGTCATATTCGATCCGTTCAACCACAGCGGCCATATCGAATTTCGTGCGGCGGAAATCGACGACGCGGTAAAGCCGCTTGGCCCCACCACCCTTGTGCCACATCGTGATCCGTCCGGTGTTGTTCCGGCCACCCGTTTTGGTCAAACCCTCAGTCAGGGCTTTTACGGGACGGCCTTTCCAAAGCTCCGAACGGTCGATCAGAACCAGCCCTCGCTGGCCAGGCGTCGTCGGCTTAT
>JANNKX010000180.1:0-3652 GCA_031396505.1 Rhodobacterales bacterium | reverse complement strand
TTCGACCTCTTCGGGCGGATACCCCGCCAGTTCAAACGCCTTGAACATGATTTCGGGCTTGTGGTTGCGGATACCGCCAGAGATCAGCTCATAGCCGTTGCAGGCAAGGTCATACTGATAGGCATAAACCAGCACCGGATCACCGTTCAGCGCCTCAAGCCCGCCCTGCGGCATCGAGAACGGGTTGTGCGAGAAATCAATCTTCCCGTCATCGGTTTTCTCATACATCGGAAAATCGACAATCCAGGCGAACTTGAAGCAATCCGCTTCCGTCAACCCCAACTCCCGCCCGATCTCGTTGCGCGCACGCCCCGCGACCGCCTCGAACACGTCGGGCTTGCCGCCAAGGAAGAACGCGGCATCGCCAAGGCCGAGCCCAAGCTCCTTACGCAGTAGTTCTGTCCGCTTCGGCCCGAGCGCTTTGGCAATCGGACCTGCTCCAGCAAAATAACGCGGACTCCAATAAGCGACCTGATCGGGGGACTGTGGAAACGGCTGCTTGAGAATTGCATCTTCTTCTGGGCTTAACTCAACCCCTGCATCAGATTTGGCAATCAACTCTGCAAATTGACCAAACCAGACCTTAAACAACTCACTAGACGAGTCGGTACGTTCCTCCGGGGGCAATTCTTCCTCACGCCAGATGATATACCCCATCCCCGGCAGGCCCTCTTTCTGCGCAAACGCATTCATCCGGTCAGCAAACTTGCGACTGCCCCCGGTAGGCGCAGGGATAGCGCGGACTTCATTGCCGTCCTGCTCCAGCAGTTTGGCAAAGATCGCAAAGCCTGATCCCGCGAAATGGTCCGACACGTCCTGCATCCGGATCGGGTTGCGCAGATCGGGCTTGTCGGACCCGTACCACTTCAGCGAGTCCCGGTAGGCGATCAGCGGCCAGTCGGCATACACCTTTTTCCCCGGCGCGAATTCCTCGAATATCCCCTGCACCACCGGCTGCACGGCCGCAAACACATCTTCCTGCTCAACAAAACTCATCTCGATATCAAGCTGGTAGAAATCCGTAGGCGACCTATCCGCCCTCGGATCCTCATCCCTAAAACACGGCGCGATCTGAAAATACCGATCAAACCCCGCCACCATGATCAACTGCTTGAACTGCTGCGGTGCCTGCGGCAGCGCATAGAACTTCCCCGGATGCAGGCGCGACGGCACCAGAAAGTCGCGGGCCCCTTCCGGCGAGGATGCCGTGATGATCGGCATCTGAAACTCCGTGAACCCCTGATCCCACATCCGGTTGCGCATCGACCGCACCACGTTCGACCGCAGCATCATATTCGCATGCAGCTTTTCCCGCCGCAGGTCCAGAAAGCGGTACGTCAGCCGCGTCTCCTCCGGATAATCCACATCACCAAACACCGGCATCGGCAGATCATCCGCCGCCCCCAGAACCGTCACGCCCGTGGCATACACCTCAACCGCCCCCGTCGGCAGTTTCGCATTCACCAGTGCTGCATCCCGCGCTTTCACATGCCCGTCGATGCAGATCACCCATTCCGCCCGCACGCTGTCCAGACCCGCAAACGCCGGACTGTCACTGTCCGCAATCACCTGCGTGATCCCGTAATGATCCCGCAGGTCGATGAACAGCACCCCCCCATGATCGCGCACCCGGTGAACCCAACCCGAAAGACGCACGGCTTGCCCCACATGATCCGTGTTCAACCCTGCACAGGTATGGCTGCGATAGGCGTGCATGACGCTCCCCTTGCCCGGTCGGGCCCAAAATTCCATTCGCGCCCGAATGACCGCGCGGCGACCGGGATGTCAAGAGATCACGCTCATGGTATCATCCTGCATGGAAACTATAGTGCCTGTGAAAGCGTTCAGCAGATAGGGACAGCCATCAATCCCGGCTCATTCAAGACTGGTGCCAGTCATGTGGACACGACTTCTGAAACTCCTGCTCCGCGCTGTTGTCCGCCACGGCACGCTTGACGTGCATTTCCCGGATGGCGCGCAGATGCGTTTTGGCGATGGCACGGGCCGCCCTGTCGCGGTCACGATCCATGACCCCCGCCTGCCGGGCCGCATCGTGCGTGCCCCCGATATGGCACTGGGCGATGGCTATATGGAACAGGGCTATACCATTGCCGATGACGATCTGCCCGGGTTTCTGGCCCTGCTCCTTGGCAATGCCGCACGGGGCCGCGCCGATTGGTGGCGCTATCCGCTGGAACGGGTGCAGCGCGTGCTGCGGCGCATGGATCAGATCAACCCGGCGCGCCGGTCCAAGGCCAATGTGGCACATCACTATGATCTGTCGGGGGCCTTGTATGATCTGTTTCTGGATGCCGACCGCCAGTATTCCTGCGCCTATTTCAAATCCCCGGCTGATACGCTGGAACAGGCCCAGGCCCAGAAAAAGGCCCATATCGCGGGAAAACTGCAGTTGAAACCGGGTATGCGCGTGCTGGATATCGGCTGCGGCTGGGGCGGCATGGCCATCACGCTCGCGCGTGACCATGGCGTGCATGTGACAGGCGTTACCCTGTCCGAAGAACAGCACAGCGTCGCCACAGCACGCGTGGCCGCAGCCGGGCTATCGGGTAAGATCGACATCCGCCTGATGGATTACCGTGCTGTCACAGGCCCGTTTGACCGGATCGTATCGGTGGGCATGTTCGAACATGTGGGCCGCCCGCATTATGCCGAATACTTCGCGCAGGTGCAGGCCCTGCTCGCCCCGAACGGCGTGGCGCTGATCCATACCATCGGGCGCGCCGGGCGGCCCAGCATCACCAGCCCATGGATCACCCGGCACATCTTCCCCGGCGGCTATTGCCCGGCCCTGTCCGAAGTGATGCCCGCGATCCAGAACACCGGCTTCTGGACCACCGATATCGAGGTGTGGCGCCTGCATTACGCCGAAACCCTGCGCCACTGGCGGCTGCGGTTCGAGGGCAACATTGATGCCGCGACCGCCCTTTATGACGCGCGGTTCTGCCGGATGTGGCGGTACTACCTTGTCGCGTCCGAAATGACCTTCCGCCACTACCGCCAATGCGTGTTCCAGATCCAACTGGCGCACCATCAGGATGCCTTGCCCCTGACGCGCGACTATCTTTACGCCGAACCACCCGCCCAGACCGCCGGGATCAACCCGCGCAAGGCATTGCCAACCCAAAGGCGCGCGGCGGGTAGGTCCGACGCGTAAGGCACCCGCCGCGCAGGGCCATCCCACCCCAACACCCCAAACCCACGCAACCCCGCCCCACGGGCCCCGCACACCAGACCCCCGCAGAACAAGGCACCTCCCTCCCCCCACTGTGGGTGAGGGCTGGGGTGGCGGGCAACACCGGCAAGCCCCAGAATTGTCCCAAAAGTACAGGCTTTCCCCTTGATCGCAATCCCCCGCCCGGTGAATGTGTTTACATGGACCAGAACGCATTTGATGATTTGTTCAGCCTCGAAGAATGGTTGCTTGCTGGCCCCGCAGCCACTGCTAGCCGACTTGCCAGTCGCGCGTCTTTGTTCGTTTTACCAGTCATTTTTGACTCAGACAGATTTTTGTTTGCTGAAGTATTTGGTGCGTTGGCACTGTCTGTCTTGCGCGCGCACTTAGCTATCCCATTGACTCTTGGTTCAAAAATTCCAAGTCAACTCCTACACGATGTGGCTTCCTACTAAGATG
>JANNKX010000141.1:0-2112 GCA_031396505.1 Rhodobacterales bacterium | reverse complement strand
GCTTTCCGTGCGTTTGTCGCGCGGTGCGTCAAAAATTTGCGCGGGCGGCCCCTGTTCGACGATGCGCCCGCCGTCCATGAAGATCACCCGGTCGGCAATCTCGCGCGCGAACTGCATCTCATGGGTGACGATCAGCATCGTCTGCCGCCGTTCGGCGACGCGGCGCAACAGGTCCAGCACCTCGCCCACCCACTCGGGGTCAAGCGCGGATGTCGGCTCGTCGAACAGCATCAGGCTGGCGTCCAGCGCCATCGCGCGGCCAATCCCGATGCGCTGTTGTTGCCCGCCCGAAAGAGCCGCCGGATAGGCCCCGGCCTTGTCCGCCAGCCCGATCTCGCGCAGGATCACATCCGCCCGCGCGTCCGCCTCGGCACGGGGTTTGCGCTGCACGGTGATCAACGCTTCGGTGATGTTTTCGCGCGCGGTCTTGTTGGCAAAGAGCGCATAGTTCTGGAACACAAATGCGGTGCGGCGGCGCAATGCGAGGATGTCTGCGGGCCGCGCGGTGGCCGCATCAACCGTCAGATCGCCGATCCGGATCACGCCACTGTCTGGACGGTCGAGGTAGTTCAGGCAGCGCAGCAGCGTCGATTTTCCCGTACCAGACGGGCCGATGATCGCCACCCGCTCGCCCGCCGCGATGTCGAGGTCGATAGAGGCCAGCACCGTGTTTGTGCCGTAGCGTTTGCTCAGTCCGCGGATGCTGATCATCGTGCGAGCGCCTTGTTCAGGCGGAGTTCCAGCCGCTTTTGCAGGAAGGACAGCATCTCGACGATCGCCCAGTAGAGCCCCGCCACGACAAGAAACGCCTCGAAATACAGAAAGCTACCCGCAGCTTCCTTTTGCGTGGCACCCATCATTTCGGTCACGCCAAGCGTGAAGGCCAGCGAAGTGCTTTTGATCATGTCGATGAAGTAGTTGACCAGCGTCGGTGCGGCGACGCGCGCCGCCTGCGGCAGGATTATGCGGCGCATCGACTGGGTTTGCGTCATGCCGACGGCCTGTGCCGCCTCCCCCTGGCTGCGGTCGACGCCCAGGATCGCGGCACGGATGCTTTCGGCCATGTAGGCCGCAAAATTCAGCGTCAGCCCGATGATCGCCGCCGTTACGCCGTTGATCCCGGCCAGAACGGGCAGGATCTGCGGCAGGCCGTAGTAAAACAGGAACAACTGAACCAGCAGCGGCGTGCCGCGAAAGAAGCTGATGAACAGTTGCACGAACTGGTCCAGCACCGGCACGCGCACCACGCGTTCGACCGCCATCAGGCTGGCCAGCACCAGCGCGCAAACCATTGCTGCTAACGCCATGCCGATGGTCAGCGGCACATAGCCGAGGATGACGGGCACCAGACCCAGCATGTAGTCAAGATCAAGCGCCCGCATGATTCAGCCCGCAGGCGCGGTCACGTCAAGGCCGAGCCATTTTTCGGAGATGGCCCGCAAGGTTCCATCAGCTTTCATCTCGGTCAGTGCGGCATCCAGACGGTCGCGCAGCGCAAGACCCTCGGCATCGTTGCGGAACGGCAGTGCATTCTGGATCTCGCTGAACGGCGGGCCAGCCAGGGCCAGCGGCAGCGGGCTTTCCTTGATCACCTGTGCCGAGGATACCCGGTCCATCACAAAAGCGTCGACCCGGCCGAGTGCCGTATCTTGCTCGATATTGCTTTCGTAGGTCCGGATGTCGATCTCGTCGGCAAACGGCAGTTCGCGCAACAGTTGCTCGAAGTTGGACCCGAGATTGACCGCGACCGTGCGGCCCCGCAGGCTGTCGACGCCGGTGATTTCCGTCTCGCGGCCCTTCTTCACCACCACTTGCGCACCGTCATAAACATAGGGCTGGCTGAAGGCGAACTTCGCCTCGCGGTCGGGTGTAAGGGTGATCTGATTGGCGATCGTGTCGATGCGACCCGCTTCAAGCGCGCAGATCAGACCCGAAAACGACATGGTTGAAAATTCGACCGTATCGCCGGTCCGTTCGGCAAGGGCGTTCATCAGATCGACCTCAAATCCTTGGAGCTTGTCCTGCCGTACGACGGTAAAGGGGAAATACCCGCCAGACATTCCGACGCGGATGGTCTCTGCCCCAGCTGGAAAGACAACGGTCACCGCCAGA
>JANNKX010000118.1:0-5078 GCA_031396505.1 Rhodobacterales bacterium | reverse complement strand
GCTTTCCTTGTCACCGTTGATCACCTGCAACACGCCGTCCGGCAGGCCCGCCTCTTGCATCAACTCGGCCAGCATCAGGG
The DNA here is from genome assembly GCA_031396505.1 of Rhodobacterales bacterium. Taxonomy (GTDB): domain Bacteria; phylum Pseudomonadota; class Alphaproteobacteria; order Rhodobacterales; family Rhodobacteraceae; genus JAAFHS01. Next base: position 4,998 of record JANNKX010000118.1, on the reverse strand, counting down.
GCACTGACGGGTCACGTTCTGACGGCTTCAGGATAAACGCGTTGCCGCAGGCCAGCGCAGGGCCCATTTTCCACATCGGGATCATGGCGGGAAAGTTGAAGGGCGTGATGCCAGCGGCCACGCCAATCGGCTGGCGCATCGAATACATGTCGATGCCGGGGCCTGCACTATCGGTGAATTCGCCCTTCAGCATCTGCGGCGCGCCGATGCAGTATTCGATCACCTCAAGCCCGCGCTGGATATCGCCTTTGGCGTCGGGGATGGTTTTGCCGTGTTCGCGTGACAGCGCCTCGGCCAGTTTGTCCATGTCGCGGTTCAAAAGCTGCACGAAGGCCATCATCACGCGGGCGCGGCGTTGCGGGTTGGTGGCGCCCCATTTGACCTGCGCGGTGGCGGCCGAGGCAACGGCGGCGTCAAGTTCGGCCTTTGACGCGAGGGGAACACGCGCCTGCACTTCGCCAGTGGCGGGGTTATAGACATCGGCAAAGCGGCCGGATGTGCCCTTGACGTGTTTGCCGTTGATCCAGTGGGTCAGTTCCTGCATGGCGTGCTCCCTTTGATGTTGGCGGTACAATAGTCTTGCGGAAATGCGGATGAAAGCGGCAATATGCCAAAGTCATTTTGCAGGATTGCGGGTATGGCCGGGAACTTGAATAATGGACTGGGATGATCTGCGGGTGTTCCTTGCGGTGGCGCGCAGCGAAAGCCTGACGGCGGCGGGCAAAGTGTTGCGCATTGATCCGGCAACGGTAGGGCGGCGCGTTGCACGGCTGGAGGCGGAACTGGGCGTGCCGCTGTTTGCGAAATCGCCGCAGGGCTATGTGCTGACGGACGCCGGGGCACGGTTGATGGACCATGCCGAGGCGGCAGAGGCGGCCATGACGGCGGCGCAGGATGCTGTGCGGGGCACGCAGGGGTTGACGGGGCAAATCCGGATCGGGGCGCCGGATGGCTGCGCGAATTACCTGTTGCCCCAGGTGCTGACGGCGATTTGCGATGCCAATCCGGGGCTGGAGGTGCAGATCGTGGCCCTGCCGCGGGTGTTCAACCTGTCAAAGCGCGAGGCGGATCTGGCGGTGGCGGTCAGCCGCCCGGTGACGGGGCGGGTGACGGTGCAAAAGATTGCCGATTACCAGCTGCACCTTGCTGCCAGCCACGATTATCTGGCGACGCATGGCACGCCAGCGGTGCGTGGCGACCTGCGCGCGCACCGGATGATCGGCTACATCCCGGACATGATTTTTGACAAGGAGCTGGACTATCTGGCGGAAGTGGGGGTGCAGGCGGCACCGCTTGCGTCAAATTCGGTGTCGGTGCAGTTGAACTGGCTGCGGGCGGGGGCGGGGATTGGCGTCGTGCACGACTTTGCGCTGCCATTCGCGCCGGAACTGACACGCGTGCTGGCGGACGACGTGCATCTGGTGCGGGCGTTCTGGCTGATCCGGCATGAAGGGGATGGGCGGGTGGAACGCCTGACCCGGTTTGCCGACTTGCTGACACGCGGATTGCGCGCCGAAGTGGCGCGACTGGAATCGCTTGCTTGACAGACGGGCATTGCAGGCGGACGCTTGGCGGATGATCGCACGACGGGAGGACGTTTTGAGATGATACCGGTATCAACCATTCTGAGAGCAAAAACATCGGCGGGGGTGATCACGATTGCGCCCGGATCAACGGTGGCGGACGCGGCGGGCATCCTGTCGGCCAAGCGGATCGGTGCGGTGATCGTGTCGGAAGACGGACGCCACCTTGCAGGCATCCTGTCGGAACGCGATATCGTGCGTGAATTGGGGCGGCGCGGGGCGGCCTGTCTGACGGACAAGGTCGATACGCTGATGACGCGCACGGTCGTGACCTGTGCCACATCGGACCGCACCAACGATGTCTTGCAGAAGATGACCGATGGCCGTTTTCGTCACATGCCAGTGATGGACGGGGATCAGATGGTGGGGCTGATCTCTATCGGGGATGTGGTCAAGGTGCGGCTGTCGGAACTGGCGACCGAGGTGGACGCGCTGGAAGGGATGATCAAGGGGTTCTGACCATTCCCGCTTGCATCGGCGCGCGCAATATTGTTGCGTATGGCTGGAAGAAGCGGCAGCCGGGGATGTTTCATGCGGATTGGTCTTTATCCCGGCACCTTTGATCCGATCACGCTGGGCCATACCGATATCATCCAGCGCGCCATGGCGTTGGTCGACCGGCTGGTGATCGGCGTTGCCATCAACCGCGACAAGGGACCGTTGTTCACGCTGGAGGAGCGGGTGGCGATGGTGCAGAACGAATGTGCGGCCATCATCGCCAAGACAGGCGGCGAGATCATCGTGCATCCATTTGAAAATCTGCTGATCGACTGTGCAAAGGATGTCGGCGCGAACGTCATTGTGCGGGGGCTGCGGGCGGTGGCGGACTTTGAGTATGAATTTCAGATGGTGGGCATGAACCGTGCGCTGGACGCGAGCATCGAGACGGTTTTCATGATGGCGGACGCGCGGCGGCAGGCGATTGCGTCGAAGCTGGTGAAGGAAATCGCAAGGCTGGGCGGGGATGTGACGAAGTTCGTGCCCCCCCCGGTGCAGGTGGCGCTGGTGGCGAAATTCCCGCGCAAGGGATGAAAATTGACGGCTGTCAATTTTCGACTTTATCCTTACTTATCAATGCGCGTTGGACCAGAAACCGATCCTGTTTAACACTTTGGTAACACTCTGTCCGGGTTTTGGCGTGATGGGCAGGATTGCCCATTCAACCTGTCAATCGTAGCGAAGGCTGGTCGCCTTGCCGCGGAAGATCACATAGCTGAAGGCGGAATAGGCCATGATCATCGGCATCACGATCAACGCGCCGATCAGGATGATCCACAGGCTTTCGGGGGCGGCTGCAGCCTCGTAGATCGTGATCGCTTCGGGTACGACGAAGGGGTAAAAGCTGTAGGCCATGCCGGCAAAGCCAAGCGTGAACAACGCACTGGTGGCCACGAAAGGCAGCCATGACAGGCGGTCGTTGGCCAGCGGCAGGCGGCGCAGGGTCCACCACACAAGGACGACGAGGGCGGCGGATGCAATCGGCAAGGGCGACAGCCACAGCATTTGCGGCCATGAGAACCACTTGTCGAAAATCCGGGCGCTGACGAACGGCGTGGCCAGCGATACGGCCCCCATGCCAAGAACGATGCCCCACAAGCCGTCACGCGCCCAAGTGATTGCCTTGGTCTGCAGCGCGGCATCGGTTTTGAAGATGATCCAGGCGGCCCCGATGAAACTGTAGGCAACGGTGAGAAAGACGCCCGTGAGCATCGCAAAGCCGATGTGCCACCATGTCCAGGCAAGACCCATCACGTACATGCCCAGCATGAAGCCCTGGGTCAGGCCGGTCAGTGTGCTGCCGAACCAGAAGGCAAAGTCCCAGGCGCGCTTGTGGCCGCTCGGTGCCTTGGCGCGGAATTCGAAGGCGACACCGCGCAGGATCAGGGCGATCAGCATGATTGTGACGGGCAGGTAAAGCTGGGTCAGGATCGCACCATGGGCGACGGGAAAGGCCACAAGCAACAGGCCGATGGCGAGCACCAGCCAAGTTTCATTGGCGTCCCAGAACGGCCCGATGGAGGCGACCATGCGGTCACGTTCATCGGGCGTGGCGAAGGGGAACAGGATGCCGACGCCCAGATCAAAGCCATCGAGGATGACGTAGATCAGGATCGACACGCCCATTAGGGCGGCGAAGACGAAGGGCAGGTTCAGATTTTCGATCATCATCATCATTCGGCCGGGATCAGTTGCGGATCGCGGGCGCGCGGATCGGGGGCCAGCTTTTCACCCTTGGCCGCTTTGCGCGCCATGTAGGTGATGACCCACATATAGGCGACCATCAGGCCCAGGTAGACCAGAAGGTAGGCAATGAGCGTGGTCAGCACCATCGGGGCGGCCACGGGCGACACGGCGTCTTTCGTGGATAAAACGCCGGTCACGAGCCACGGCTGGCGGCCGATTTCGGTGGTGTACCAGCCTGCAAGCGTGGCGACCCAGCCCATAAAGGCCATGCCTGTCATGCCCATCAGATACAGGCGCGGCATCCGGTCCACGCCGCGCCGCCAGAGCAGCAGCGCACCGAGCCATGATGTGGCGAGCATCAGCATGCCAACACCGACCATCACGCGGAAGGACCAAAACACCTGCAAGACGGGTGGGTGCAGGATGGTGCCATCTTCGGCGACAAAGTCATTCAGGCCGGGCACGACGCCATCTGCCTTGTGCGTGAGGATGATGGAGGCGAGGCTGGGGATGCCGATTTCATAATCATTCGACCGGGTTTCCTTGTTGGGAATGGCGAACAGCAGCAGGGGGGCATTCGATTGCGTTTCCCAGTTACCTTCCATGGCGGCGACCTTGGCGGGTTGATGTTCCAGCGTGTTCAGCCCGTGCATGTCGCCCGCAATGATCTGGATCGGGATCAGCAGCGCGCCCATCAGGATGCCGGTGCGGAAGGCAGACTTCGTACCCTCGGCGCGGTCTTTCATCAACAGGCGCAGGGCGGAAATGCCCGCAATCAGGAAGGCGACCGTCAGGCCGGAGGCGAGCAGCATGTGGACAAGGCGGTAGGGCATCGACGGGTTGAACAGGATGGCCATCCAGTCAGTGGCATGCACGACGCCGTCGCGCAATTCGTACCCCTGGGGCGTGTGCATCCATGAATTCAGCACGATGATCCAGAACGCGCTCATCGTGGTGCCGAACGCGACAAGGAAGGTGGCGAGCGTATGGACCCATGGTTTTACGCGGGATGCGCCAAACAGCATGATGCCAAGAAACGCCGCCTCAAGGAAAAACGCGGTGAGAACTTCGTAGGCGAGCAGCGGGCCTGCGACGTTGCCCACCGTTTCCATGAAGCCCGGCCAGTTGGTACCGAACTGAAAGCTCATGGTGATGCCCGAGACGACGCCAAGCGCAAAGGTCAGCGCAAAGACCTTCGTCCAGAAGTAATACGCCTGCTCCCAGGCCGCTG
>JANNKX010000109.1:0-1590 GCA_031396505.1 Rhodobacterales bacterium | reverse complement strand
GGCAAGGCCGCGACCCAAGGTTCCTTGGGGCGGGTGATGCGGGTGCTGTGGGTGGTGCCCGCGATGGACCGGCTGTGGATCGAGGCAGCCGAGGGGCGCAGGCGGTTTCTGGACCGCATGACGCTGTCTTTTGCGCCGGATCATGCCGAGGCGGTGCTTGGCTATGACCGCGCGATGCGCGATCGCAACCGCCTGTTGAAGGATCAGGTCGGCGATGCGCGCTGGTACGCGGTGCTGGAAGGCCAGATGGCGGCGGCAGCGGCCGCAATCATGACCAATCGCAACGTGGCGGTGGCACGATTGATGGCGGCGCAGGAGGGCGCGAAGACGGCGTTTCCGGCGGCTGACCTTGCGATCACCGGGCCGGACGGGGATGCGCCGGAGGCTGTAGAACTGTCGGGGATTTGGGCGGCAACCCGGGGCCGCGATGTGGCGGCAGGGCGCACGCTGGTCGGGCCGCACCGGGTGGACCTTGCGGCGGTGTACCGGGCCAAGGGGGTGGCAGCAGAGCAGTGTTCGACGGGCGAGCAGAAGGCGTTGCTGATCAGCCTGATCCTGTCGAATGCGCGGGCCTTGGCGGCGGGGTTGGGGGCGACCCCTGTGTTGCTGCTGGATGAGGTGGCAGCGCATCTGGATGAGGGCCGACGGGCGGCGCTGTATGACGAGATTTGCGCGCTGGGCTGTCAGGCGATGATGACGGGGACGGAAGCCGCGCTGTTTGACACGCTGGGCGACCGGGGGCAGATGTTTGGCGTGAGCGATGATGGTACCGGCTCGCAGGTCAGCGCGCTGTGACCATCACCGCGTTTCAGGTGCTGCTCTATGCGGGCGGCATGGCGGCCCTATGGGCGGTGCCGGGGCCGGTTTGGGTGGCCTTGACGGCGCGCACGCTGTCGGGTGGATTTGCCAGCGCGTGGCCCTTGGCGGTGGGCGTAGTGCTGGGCGATGCGGTCTGGCCGCTGGCGGCGATCTTCGGGCTGTCATGGATCGTGTCGGTTTACGGCGGGTTTCTGGCGTTGCTGCAATGGGTGGCGGCGGTGATTTTCGTGATCATGGGCGCGCTGCTGCTGCGCAAATCGGGCGAGGTTTCGGAGGATAGACGGTTGTCGAAACCGGGGCGGCTGGCGGGGTTTCTGACCGGGGTGGCGGTGGTGATCGGCAACCCGAAGGCAATTTTATTCTACATGGGGATGCTGCCCGGATTCTTTGACCTCACACGACTGACGGGATGGGATATCGCGGTTATTCTGGCGGTATCGGGGATCGTGCCGCTGGTGGGGAACCTTGGGCTTGCGCTGTTTATTGACCGGGCGCGGCAGGTGTTATCGTCACCTGCAGCGATCCGGCGGGTCAATGTGACGTCGGGAATTTTGCTGATCGGAGTGGGCATCGTCATCGGGTTGGGAAACCTGGGTTAAACCTGTGCCAAAAACCCCCAAATGTTGTGTCCAAGACGTGACATCCCCCCCCTGAACCGCTATAAATTGCGCACAAATACAGGGGTTTCCGACGTATGGCCGAAGCAGCCAAGAATACCGAAAGCTATGGTGCCGATTCTATCAAGGTTCTCAAAGGATTAGAGGCCGTTCG
>JANNKX010000100.1:0-4875 GCA_031396505.1 Rhodobacterales bacterium | reverse complement strand
GCGGTATCAAAGACGTGCTGATCAGCAATCAGGTGCGCGACCCCGCGAAAATCGACCGTCTGGCACGCCTGCCAAAGCTTGGCGCGCGCACCATCTGCTGCGTTGATGATGTGGCCAATGTGGCCGATCTGTCTGCCGCCGCCACCCGCCACGGCACAACCATCGAGTGCCTCGTGGAAATCGATTGTGGTGCCGGGCGCTGCGGCGTGAACACCACCCCGGCGGTGGTTGAAATCGCAAAAGCCATCGACGCGGCACCGGGCCTAAAATTCGCGGGCATCCAAGCCTATCAGGGTGCGATGCAGCACATGGACAGTTACGCCGACCGCAAGGCCAAGATCGATGTTTCGGTGGCCATGGTCAAGGACGCGGTCGATACGCTGAAAGGCGCTGGCCTTAACTGTGATATCGTTGGCGGTGGTGGCACGGGGTCCTACTATTTTGAGGGCAATTCAGGCGTTTATAACGAACTGCAATGCGGATCATACGCCTTTATGGATGCCGACTATGGCCGCATCCTTGATGAAAACGGCAAGCGCATCGACCAGGGCGAATGGGAAAACGCGCTGTTCATCCTGACGAGCGTCATGAGCCACACCAAAGCCGACAAGGCGATCTGCGATGCGGGCCTCAAGGTGCAATCGGTTGACAGCGGTCTGCCCGTGATCTTTGGCCGCACCGATGTGACGTATATCAAGTGTTCGGATGAACATGGCGTCATTGCCGACCCGAATGGCGTGCTCAAGGTCAATGACAAGCTGCGCCTTGTGCCCGGCCACTGCGACCCCACCTGCAACGTGCATGATTGGTATGTCGGCGTGCGAAACGGCGTCGTCGAATCGGTCTGGCCCGTATCGGCTCGCGGCAAGGCCTACTGATGCCTCAACATCCAATCGCAACCGTCTCTGAGGCGGTCTGCCAACAGGTCCTCACCCGCGCCGATGCGTTTAACGCGGTCGAGGCCGTGTTCGCGGCGATGGCGCGGGGTGACGCCCGCAACTTTCCCGTCGTGCGCGAGGCGCTGGCGCAAGGCGGCCCGCTCTATGGCTTCAAGTCCGGCTATGATGCGAAGGGCGGCGTTCTGGGTGTCAAATCGGGCGGCTATTTTCCCGGCAATGATGCGCGCGGCCTGACCAACCACCAATCCGTGATTGCGCTGTTCGATCCCGTCACCGGCATGTTGACGGCCCTTGTCGGGGGCAATTACCTGACCGCGATCCGCACTGCCGCCGCATCCGCCGTGTCGATCAAACATCTTGCTCGGCCGGATGCCCGCGTGCTGGGCATGGTCGGCGCGGGCCATCAATCCACGTTCCAGTTGCGCGCGGCGGTGGAACAGCGCGCCTTCGAAAAGGTCGTGGCATGGAACCACCACCCCGACATGCTGCCAAAACTTGCTGCGGTTGCCGCAGACCTTGGCCTGCCGTTCGAATCCGTGGATCGTGAAACGCTGTGCGCGCAAGCCGATGTGATCATCACCATCACCTCGGCGTTCGCGCCGCTGCTCCGCGCCGAATGGATCAGACCGGGCACGCACCTTGCCTGCATGGGCACCGACACGAAGGGCAAACAAGAGGTGGACGCCGCCCTGATGCCCCGCACGCAGGTGTTCGCGGACGAGGTCGCGCAGTCCATATCGATTGGCGAGGCGCAACATGCCATCGCGCAGGGCCTGATTGCCGAGGCAGACATCGCGTCGCTTGGGCAGGTCATCACTGGCGATCATCCGGGGCGCGCAAGCGCCGACGCGATCACCCTTTTTGATGGCACGGGCGTTGGCCTGCAAGACCTTGCCACCGCCGCAATCGCCCTTTCCCGCGCCCGCGATGCGGGCCTTGCAGGTCAGACAACCCTGTAAAACCAGAACGGGCCGGAACGCATGGTTCCGGCCCGTGATATGGTGCGGACGGCGGGGATCGAACCCGCACTCCCTTACAGGAAGCAGATTTTCATCCCACTTCGGCTTTCGCCGCCGACCCGGCATCGCCGGGGCGTTCGTGGTCTGGACTATCCCTTCGCCATAACCTTGCGGTCCCAGGCGCCACCCGTCTAGTCTCTACACCTTCCCGGCAGGACGCCGGGCTTGGCTCGGGATTGGCACGGGCAGATGCCCAGAGCGTTCCCCGAATTTGAGCGGTTCTGCACCACCGGTTTCCCCGTGGGCACTCCAATTAAAGTCTGCTGCGTCTACCAGTTTCGCCACGTCCACATCGCCGGATCTTCTGCCACATCACACCACCGGATGCGATCCCTGATTTTTGTTTCAATGTGCCGCTGTTTGTTGACATGCTGCACAGCAGCAGACCATATATCCGCACGCCAGACAGCAAGGGGATGCGCATGAAAAGCAAGGTCTACGACACCGCTGGCGCCGCCCTCGATGGCCTGTTGTTTGATGGCATGTTCATCGCATCGGGTGGCTTTGGTCTGTGTGGCATCCCCGAACTTTGCATCTCGGCGATCCGCGCGGCAGGCACCAAGGGCCTGACCGTTGCGTCGAACAACGCGGGCGTTGATGGCTTTGGCCTTGGCGTGCTGCTGGAATCCCGGCAGGTCAAAAAGATGATCTCATCCTACGTTGGCGAGAACGCCGAATTCATGCGGCAGTATCTGTCGGGCGAGCTGGAGCTGGAATTCAACCCGCAGGGCACGCTGGCCGAACGGATGCGCGCGGGCGGGGCGGGCATCCCCGGCTTTTACACCAAAACCGGCGTCGGCACGGTGATTGCCGATGGCAAGGACGTAAAGACCTTTGACGGGCAGGAGTACATCCTTGAACGCGGCATCGTGGCCGACCTGTCGATCGTCAAGGCATGGAAGGCTGACCCGTCCGGCAACCTGATCTTCCGCAAGACAGCCCGCAATTTCAACCCGCCCGCCGCCACCTGCGGCCGCGTCTGCGTGGCAGAGGTCGAGGAAATCGTGCCGCTTGGCGCGCTCGACCCCGACACCATCCACCTGCCCGGCATCTATGTGCACCGCCTTGTGCAGGGCACCCACGAGAAACGCATCGAACAGCGTACCGTTCGCAAGAAGGAAGCCGTGTAATGCCTTGGGATCGCAATCAAATGGCGGCACGGGCCGCGCAGGAACTGCAGGATGGCTGGTATGTCAACCTTGGCATCGGCATCCCGACACTTGTGTCGAATTACATCCCGCAAGGCATTGAAGTCACGCTGCAATCCGAAAACGGCATGTTGGGCATGGGCCCCTTCCCGTTTGAAGGCGAAGAAGACGCTGACCTCATCAACGCGGGCAAGCAGACGATCACCGAACTGCCGCAAACCGCGTTCTTTGATTCCGCGCAGTCCTTCGCGATGATCCGGGGCGGCAAGATTGCCATGGCGATCCTTGGCGCGATGGAGGTGGCCGAAAACGGCGATCTTGCCAACTGGATGATCCCCGGCAAGCTGGTCAAGGGCATGGGCGGGGCGATGGACCTTGTCGCAGGCGTGGGGCGCGTGGTGGTGGTCATGGACCACACGTCCAAACACGGCGAATCCAAGGTGTTGCGGGCCTGCACCCTGCCCTTGACGGGCCGCGCGGTTGTTGACCGGATCATCACCAACCTTGGCGTGCTGGATGTGGTGCCGGGCGGCCTGCGCATCGTGGAACTTGCTGACGGCGTGACGGATGCCGAAATCCGCGCGGCAACCGAGGCGACGCTGGTCAACTGACGGGATGGAGCGCATTCCCTACCATCGCCACGACCCCCACCTACCCCGATGCAAAAAGGCGGAGCGACCCATGTTTCCAACCGCGGGACGCAGTTCACCCCGCCACACCCGGCCCACCAAAGCAGGGCGGGTTGTCCCGCGCCCGTCGCGTGGGTTCACCCACCATCCCCGGTCCGGCACGGATCGCACCGTTTTGACGGGTATCGCGGGCTTTGCGATCTGGGGACGCGTGTCGGATGAGGTGGACCGACGCATCCGCGAGCAGATCAAGACCGGCACCTTTCCGATACGGTTGAAGCCGGAGGATTGGCAGTCGGGCGATATCAACTGGCTGCTGGATGTGATCGCACCGGACCGCAAGGCCACGGGGAAGGTGATCACGAACTTCCGGCAGGTGGTGCAGGAGGGCGATCTGCGCATCCATCCGCAGGTGGCGGGGCTAGTGGATGATGAGATGCGAGGGAAGATGGAATTAGGCCGAAGCAAAGTTCAACCTCCTACAACGAAAGTCTTGTAGCAATGCTTTGGCAAACCGGTGGCGACCCAAGCTTCGCAAATTTGATGATTTGCCTGTACACTCTCTGTGAGCATACGGTACGGCGGGCGGCTGTATGCCTAGCGATTCCAGCGCTGACTTTAGCGTCTGTCTTTTCAAAGAAGACCCTCCCCGCCACTCTCATCCTGAATTTGTATTCCGTTTTTGTGGCGCTATTTTTGACAACAAAAGCATTCTCGATTGGGTTAATCTGGGGATCCGTTGATACATCATTCAAAACCGGAACGTGGTGGCCCTTGGTCGCTGCAGTGGCGATCGCAATAGCCCCAGCAGCTTGCATCATATACCTCCTCCTGCTCAGAAAGTGGTGGAGCACGTCAAAGGAATACGAAACGAAAGGCCGCATTCTGATCGCCGCTCTTGGGTGCTTTGTTGCCCTACCTCTACTCCTAGATCAATTAGTGTTCTATTTGTTTCAGGTAGAAGGGAGACTATTATGACAGCGTGACAAAAGGTGTTTCAAGCTGCAACCGATTGTCGTTCAAGAGCATGCCTAGACAAGGAAGAATGGAATGGCCTGGAGTTTTAAAGTCGATTGCAGCGAAGGATCTCTAGTTTTTGTTACAAGCAATAGTGACTTGATTAGAAGTGTGTCCTCTTTGCTAGGTGCGGACGCCACTGCCACTGCTGCTGGAATTGCCC
>JANNKX010000075.1:0-8313 GCA_031396505.1 Rhodobacterales bacterium | reverse complement strand
CGGAATACAACGAGGCCACGGGGGCGCTGATCCGGGAATATGTGTGGATGGGGTGGGAGCCTGTGGCGGTGCTGGAGGGCGGGGTGACCAGCCTCATCCGCACCGACCACATCGGGCGGCCTGTGTTCGCCGCCAATACCTCCGGCGTCAAGGTCTGGACCGCCACCTACGACCCCTTCGGCGGCGTGCGCACGACGGTTGGCACCCCCGATCGCCACCCATTCCCTCTGTCAGTCCTTAACACAACCCTAACGCGCGCAGCCAACGCCTTGAATTTGCTGACCTCGGACCCCCGTCCCACCGTGGGACAGGGGCCTTCGCGGCCCAACGGGCGTCAGTCGTTCACGTCCTTGTCCCAGATCTTGACCTGTCCTTCATGCTTGCCCAGCACGGCGCGCAGGGCGTACCAGGCGGCGAGGGAGGCGAGCGCGAAGATCAGGATCGCGACGGGCAGGCTGGCACCCAGCACGCCGACGCCGACGAGGATGCCGGTTAGCACCGCACCGATGGCAAAGCCCAGAAAAATGTAGCCCGGCACGATGATTTCAAGCACGCCAAGGGCAAAGCCTGCGACGATCCAGGCCCACCATGTTGTCCACATCATGTGCGCCCTTTCAGCATTTTGAAGGCATCGCCAAAGGCATCCAGCGCCTGTGCCGGCACGATGATGGTTTGCTTGCCCGCACCTTGGCCCACGGCGGTCAGCGCCTCTACCTGTTTCAGGGCGACTTGATACTGCGCGGCCTCGATCCCGTTTTCCTTGATCGCGATGGCAATTGTGGATGTGGCATAGGCCTCGGCATCAGCCAGAATGCGGCGGGCCTTGGACTCCTGTTCGGCGGCATAAAGTTCGGCGTCGGCGTTCAATTCAACCGCGCGCTTTTTGCCCTCGGCCTCGGTGACCTGCGCGCGGCGGGCGCGCTCGGCGTTCAGCTGTTGCAACATGGCAGTGCGGGTTGCCTCATCCAGATTGACGTCAAGGATTTCGGCGCGGGTCACCTCGATGCCCCAGTCATCAACCAGCAGGCGCACCTGTTCGCGCACATTGGTGGCCACTTCGGCGCGGTTGGATTGCACCTGATCCAGTTCCATCTTGCCGATCTCGCTGCGCACGATGCCAGCCACGGTGGTGGCAATGGCCCCGTCCACATCGCGGATGCGGTACACGGTCTTTTCGGGTTCGGTGATGCGATAGAACACGGATGTTTCGACCTTGACCAACACGTTATCCGTGGTGATCGCATCCTGCTGCGCGGTCGGCAGCTGGCGTTCCAGAATGCTGACCTTATGGGCGACGCGGTCAAGGAAGGGCACGACAAAGTTCAGGCCGGGCCCAAGGACTGACCGCAGGCGGCCAAAGCGTTCGACGACATGCTTTTCGGATTGCGGCACCACGCGCACGCCAAGAAAGATGCAGACGACGATGAAAATCGCGATGGCGAGCCATACGGCATTGCCGCCGATAAAATTGTTCAGGTCAAATGGGCCGTTCATATGGGTTTCCTCACATTTATGTCATCAAAGAATGGGGAAACTTGGTTGTCGGCGCAAGGGTTAGGCAAGGGTCAGATGATTATTCATCACGGCAGTGTTGCTGGTTCACCGTTTGTGCGGACCCATGACATGAGAAATCCTTGGCCGGGTGCCAAGGAAAAGTCGCTGCGGGCTTGACGTTTGGCGATGAAAGAGTAAATGAATGAATGAACGTTCATTTTTGCTGCTATGCAGCGACAGGATTCGGCTGATGACTGCCATGATACTTGCACAAGACCTCCGTACAGCCGAGATTCTGGCGCGTGCGCGGACGGCTTTTGCGGAAAAGGGGCTGGATGGGGCGTCGATGCAGGATCTTGCCCGCAGCGCAGGGATGAGCGTGGGCAACTTCTACCGCTATTTCCCGTCGAAGGCGGCGATGGTCGAGGCGCTGATCACCGTCGACATGCAGGAAATGGAGCGTGATTTTGCCCAGATCCTGACGTCGGATGACCCAATGCAGCGCCTGCGCGAAACGATACATGCGCGGCTGATGGGGCAAGGGTGCGGGCCGGATGACGGGCGCATGTGGGCGGAAATTACGGCAGCCGCCCTGCGCAAGCCGGAAATTGCGGCAATCACCGCGCGTATGGATGCGGGGATCACTCAAAACTTGTGCGCGGTATTTTCGCAGGCGACAGGTTTAAGCCAGGCCGAGGCCGAGGCCCGGTTTGGCGCGCATGCGCGGTTCATGGTGATGCTGGTGGTCGCATCGGCGACCGAGGCACCCTGTCCAGGCCCGCGCCACGACGAAATGATGACCTTGGTACAGCGGACGATGGACCGGACGCTGGACGAAATTCTGCAGATGGCAAAAGGCTGATATGATGCGCGCTGATGTTTTGACGTTTGTTTTGATGGCGGCTCTGGCCTTTGGTGCAGGTGCCGTGCGGGCGCAAACCGAGGCGGAGCCAGAACCGGCGGCGGCACCGGTCCTGCCGGCAATCACGGTATCGCAGGTGGTCGAGCAGACGGTGCGCGACCGTATTCTGGTGTCCGGTCTGGTGGGGCCGGTGGAACGGGTGCAGGTGGCCCCACTGATTGAAGGGCAGCCGATCCTGACGCTGGACGCCGATATCGGCGACATGGTCACGGCGGGGCAGGTGCTGGCCACGCTGTCCAGCACGACACTTGAACTGGAGAAAAGCCAGAACGCGGCATCACTGGCATCGGCGCGGGCGACAATCGCACAGGCCGAGGCGCAGATGCTGGAAGCGCAAAGCGCGGCAACCGAGGCAGTCCGGGTGAACGAGCGTACCGCGGCCCTGCGGGCACAGGGCACCGCCAGTCAGGCAGCGGCGGATACGGCCACGGCGAACGCGGTTTCGGCAACCGCGCGCGTAACGGTTGCGGCACAATCCCTTGAAGCCGCGCGCGCGCAGCTGGCCTTCGTGCAGGCGCAGCTTGCGAATGTCGAACTGAACCTGACGCGGACGCAGGTGGTGGCCCCGGTGGGCGGCGAGATCGTGGAACGCAACGCCACGATGGGCAGTGTGGCGACAGCGGCGGGATTGCCGATGTTCGTGATCATCAAGGATAACGCACTGGAGTTGCGGGGCGATGTGGCGGAATCCGATCTGACGCGGCTGGCGTCGGGGCAACCGGCGCAGCTACGGCTGGTGGGCGCGCAGGATGCGCTGCTGGGGTCGGTGCGGTTGGTGGAACCAAGCATCAATACGACCACGCGTCTGGGCGGGGTGCGGATCCGCATTGATACGCCGGGCACCGTGCGGTCGGGCATGTTTGCCGAGGCCGAGGTGATTGCGACCGAACGCACGGGCCTTGTGGTTCCGGTCACGGCCTTGGGGTCGATGGACGGCGAGACGGTGGTGATGAAGGTGACGGATGGCGTCGTGGCACGGACCGTGGTGCAGACGGGTATCCGTGACGGCGCAGTGGTGGAAATTCTGGACGGGTTGGCTGCGGGTGACACGATTGTCACCAAGGCCGGGGCATTTGTACGCGATGGCGACCGGATCAATCCGGTGGCCGCGGCAACCAACTAGGGGCGCAAGCGATGAACTTTTCAGCCTGGTCAATCCGCAACCCGGTGGCACCTTTGCTGCTGTTTTTCCTGCTGATGGTGGTGGGTGTGCAGGCGTTTTTCGCCCTGCCGATCACGCGGTTCCCGAATATCGATGTGCCGCTGGTGTCGGTGACGGTGGCGCAATCGGGTGCGGCCCCGGCCGAGCTGGAAAGTCAGGTCACCAAAGAAATCGAAGATGCCGTTGCAGGCATTACCGGTGTGAAGAACGTGACATCCACCGTCACGGACGGCGTGTCGAACACGGTTGTCGAATTCCTGATGAATGTCGAAACCGCAACCGCCGTGCAGGATGTGAAAGACGCGATTGACGAAATCCGCGGCGATCTGCCGGGCGAGATCGAGGCCCCCATCGTCAGCCGGATCGACGTTGAAGGTGGTGCCATCCGCACCTATGCGGTGTCATCGGACAACATGACCGTCGAAGAGCTCAGCTGGTTTGTCGATGACACCGTGACGCGCGCATTGCAGGGCAAACCGGGCATTGGGCGGGTGGATCGTTACGGCGGGGCCGAACGTGAAATCCGGGTGGAACTTGACCCGATCCGCATGGGCAGCTTTGGCATCACCGCCCTGCAGGTCAGCCAGCAGTTGCGCCAGACCAATGCCGACCTTGGTTCGGGCCGGTCAGAGATTGGCAATACCGAACAAGCGATCCGCACCCTTGGTGATCAAGCCACGGTTGAACAACTGGCCAATACCACGATTGCCCTGCCATCGGGGCAATATGTGCGCCTGTCGCAACTGGGCGATGTGATCGACACGTATGAAGAACCACGGTCCTTCACCCGCACCGACGGCGAGCCGACGGTGTCGCTGGGCGTGTTCCGCGCCAAGGGCGCGTCAGACGTCAGCGCGACCGAGGTCACGGAAAAGGCGCTGGAAGAGGTGCGTGCCGCACACCCCGATGTCAGCATCACGATGATTGATGACACGGTTTATTATACCTACGGCAACTACGAGGCCGCGCTTGAAACCTTGGTCGAAGGCGCAATTCTGGCGGTTCTGGTCGTGCTTGCGTTCCTGAAGAACTGGCGTGCGACGCTGATTTCGGCGGTGGCGCTGCCGCTGTCGGCAATCCCGACCTTCTGGGTCATGGATATGCTGGGCTTTTCGCTGAACCTTGTGTCGTTCCTTGCGCTGACGCTGGCGACGGGGATTCTGGTCGACGATGCGATTGTCGAGATCGAGAATATCGCGCGGCATATCCGCATGGGCAAAAGTCCGTATCGCGCGGCGATCGAGGCGGCAGATGAAATCGGCCTCGCGGTGATTGCCACCTCGATGACCATCGTCGCGGTGTTTGTGCCGGTCAGTTTCATGCCGGGAATTCCGGGGCAGTATTTCCGACAATTCGGCCTGACAGTGGCGATTGCTGTGCTGTTTTCACTACTGGTGGCGCGTCTGATCACACCGTTGATGGCCGCCTACCTGATGCGGTCGAAAGATGCGGATGAAGGCCATTCCAGCGAAGGCGCGATCATGCGCGGCTATATGTGGGTGGTGCGCAACACGACGCGCGTGTGGAAAATTCCGGGCACGGTGCTGCGGTTCCCGAATTACGTGGTGACGCTGGTTGTGTCGGTGTTTCTGGTCATCGTGTCGGTCTATTACATGGCGCAGGTGCCAGGCAGTCTGTTCCCGCCGGAAGACGAAAGCCGCATTTCGATTTCTGTCGAACTGCCGCCCGGTTCCAGCCTTGATGAAACAGACCGCACGACCGAGGCGATGCGCGCGGCGATTGCCGATATTGATGGCGTGAAGCGCATTCTGGTAACGGGCGGATCAACGCCCTTGGGTGAAGTGGACGTGCGCAGCGCCAGTATTGCCGTGATCCTGGATAATCTGGACAACGGTTTTGCGCGCAAATTTTCTGACCTCGGGCAGAAAATCCCGCTGATCGGTCCCTATCTGCCAGAGGCCGCGGTCAATGGCCGCATCCGCCCGCAGAACGAGATCGAGATCGAGGTGTTCGAACGCCTTGCGATCATCCCTGATGTGCGGGCGATCAAGTTGACGGGTGGCGGCGGGCCGGGCGGACGGCCCATTGCCTTCAACATCCTGTCGGCAGATGAAGATGCGCTGAACACGGCGATCCGGGACCTTGAACGCGCCCTCGCGGGTGATTCATTGCTGCTGAACGTGTCCACCGAAAGCGCGTTGCCGCGCCCAGAAATCCAGATCACCCCGCGCCTGCAAGAGGCTGCGCGCCTTGGCATCACGACCGAGGCGATTGCATCGGTCGTCCGTGTGGCGACGATCGGCGATGTCGATGCGGCCCTTGCCAAGCTGTCGATTGACAACCGCCTGATCCCGGTACGCGTGCGCCTGAACGACGCGACGCGCGAAGATCTTGTGCGCCTCGGCAATCTGCAACTGCAGACAGCCAGCGGTGGGACGGTGCCGCTGTCTGCCGTGGCGGATCTCCGCGTTGGTGAAGGGCCTGCAACCGTGCAACGCTTTAACCGCGAACGGGTGGCAACCATCGGGGCCGACCTGCCGCTGGGCGTGGCGCTGGATACGGCGACGGCCCGGTTTAATGAGGTGATCGCCAAGGTCGATTTGCCACCGGGCGTGCGCGTCGTGCCTGCGGGCGATGCCGAAGTGCAGGTGGAACTGGTCAGCAGTTTTGTCAACGCGATGGTCCTGGGCCTGCTGTTGATGCTGACGGTGCTGATCCTGCTGTTCAAATCGGTGATCCAGCCGTTTACCATCCTGTTCTCATTGCCGCTCGCGATTGGCGGGGTGGCAGCCGCGCTGATCATCACGTCAAACCCGCTGTCGATGCCGGTGCTGATCGGGATTCTGATGCTGATGGGGATCGTGACCAAGAACGCCATCCTGCTGGTCGATTTCGCGGTCGAGATGCGCGTGCGCGGGATGGACCGCGTGGCTGCAATCATCGAGGCAGGGCACAAACGCGCGCGCCCCATCGTGATGACGTCGATTGCGATGTCGGCGGGGATGCTGCCATCCGCGCTGGGCGTCGGCGAAGGTGGGGCATTCCGTGCGCCGATGGCGATTGCCGTGATCGGCGGGATTATCGTGTCCACCGTACTCAGTCTTGTGGTGGTGCCGTCGTTCTACCTCATCATGGATGATCTTTCGCGCGCGCTGGGCTGGGTGTTCAGCCGCATGATCGGCAAGAAGGAAGACGAGCCCGAGGCCCCTGAATCCGCCGAGCTCGCCGAACGCATCAACCGGGTCGGCAGTGAAAATGCGGCGCTGCGCGACAGGATTGGCCAGATGGAGGTCCGGCTTGGCAAGCGGGGTGTCGCATCAGGGCAACACGCGGCGGAATAATGCCCAACTCCGGGCCATGATTCGGCCTGCGTTTGGGCCGGATACCTGTTTTTGCGGCCGCCGCTGACGCAAAGCCTCTTGCCCTGCATTTGCATATCTGCACCCTACAGCCTAAGGGCGACTAAGCGCGCGGTTTTTGGCGTGTCTGTCAGGTCAATCCGACATCGAGGGGCGGTAATTGGTAAAGCGCGGTATTCCATCTGTGGTGGCAGAATGGCTTTTGGCCGCAGTTGTTTTTGTGGCGACGCTTTTGCCCGCCCCCGTTCGCGCAACGCCCTATACAACGACTGTGCCCGGCACGGCACTGGTACTGCCCACCGCTTATCCAAAGGCGGGCGGTGTGGCCATCGTGATGGTCGGGGCCAATGGTAACGCCTATTACCAGTTTTCCGACCCGACGGGTGCGTTTCAGGGTTTCCAGAACACCGGTGATCCGGCCGCGTTTCGGGGCAATCCGTTCACCATCAACAATCCGATCACGCTCGATTGCGGGGCGTCCACCTGCTCCACTTACTTCGGCGGCGCGATTGCACAGGTTTACGTGCGGTTTTCGGCGTTTGACGGCGATACCGGACCGAATGAGTTCGACCTGAACGACATCACCCTGCGACTGAACGGGTTTGACATCACGAACTGGTCGGGTGTGACGACCGAGATCACCAACAATGCCGGTACCACCAGCGGCGGCTTTGTGACCGGGTTCACCAACAACACCTTCAACACAGGCTGGTTCAGCAGTACAAACCCCGCCCTGTTGTCGAACATCCTGTCGACGGGGCGGACCTCATCAACAGTCTTCGACCGCGATCCGAACGACAATCGCTGGGATTTCCGGATCGGGGATACACTTGGCAACCGTGATATCGTCACGGTGGCACCGGGGTACGAGCTGACCAAAAGCACCAATCCGGCGGGGATCCTGACCTATGCCACGGTGGGGGAGATCATCAACTACCGCTATGTGATTTCGAACATCGGGTCGGTTCCGATTAACAACATCACACTCCAGGATGACAAGATCGGCACCGTCGCCTGTACTCCTACCTCCCTGCCCGATGTGCAGCTGGGACAGACACCCAATCAGGCGGTCTGCAATGCGAGCTACACCATCACGCAGGCCGATATTGACAATCGCACCCTGACCAACGTCGCAATTGCCAAAGGCGTGCCAGAATTCGGCACGCTGGGCGAACGGCGGGCAACGCTGACGCTGACGGGGCCTGAGCCGAGGCCATCAGTGACGCTCGACAAGGCGACAACGGCCACCGCGTTCGGTAATGCGGGCACGACCGTGCCCTATACTTTCGCCGTGCGCAACACAGGCAATGTAACGCTGACCAATGTGGTGGTGACCGACCCGCGCCTGCCGGGCCTGTCCTGCACGGTGGCCACCCTTGCGCCAAACGCCACGAACAACTGTTCCGCAACCTACA
>JANNKX010000063.1:0-1589 GCA_031396505.1 Rhodobacterales bacterium | reverse complement strand
ACTTTCGCCATATTTTTGTCGCGAATGCGGCAGCACAGTGGCCGATTGCCTGCAGTTTCCAAAACAATTGCGCAAAACATCGGTGATTGTTTCCGATTCGGCACCGTATGAGGCCGAATGGCCGAATCGCTTGCCGCAATTTCATTTCAGGCCGATCACCAAGCGAACAGAATTCACACCGGTATCGATACTGGACGGCCGCGCCTTTGGTCAAAGAGGACATAGACTTTGGTCCGGCGCAGCGCGCTAAGGCGATACGCGCTCAAAGGATGGTGCCCGAGGCGAGACTCGAACTCGCACACCTTGCGGCGGAGGATTTTGAATCCTCTGCGTCTACCATTCCGCCACTCGGGCCATCCGGCGCGGGGTTTAGCCCCCCGCGACGGCCGCGTCAATCACAACTCTTCGGCCGCAAACGTATCGCAATCCGCCAGCTGTCCGGACTGGAACCCGGTCGCAAACCACCGCGCGCGCTGTTCCGAAGTGCCATGTGTAAAGGTATGCGGCATCGGGCGCTGGCCTGCGTTGGCCTGCAACGTGTCGTCGCCGATCTTGCGCGCCGCATTGATCGCCTCTTCCAGATCGGCGCGATCCGGCTGGTTCAACCCCGCCGCGTTGCGCGCCCAGACCCCAGAAAAGCAATCCGCCTGCAATTCGATCTGGACCGAGATGTAATTGCTTTCCGCGGCGCTTGATTGCTGGCGCACGCGGTTGGCCGGGGCAAGGATGTTCAACTGATCCTGCACACCATGCGCCACTTCATGCGCCACCACATAGGCCGCCGCGAAATCACCCGCAGCCCCCAGACGGCGTTCCAGCGTCGCAAAGAAATCGGTATCCAGATACACCTGCTTGTCACCAGGGCAATAGAACGGCCCTGTCGCCCCGCTTGCGCCGCCGCATGCTGATTGCGTGGCCCCGCTGAACAGAACCAGCGTCGGTGCTTTGTAGGTGCGGCCCAACTGATCACGGAAGATACCAGCCCAGACTTCTTCGGTATCGGCCAGCGTGACCGATACGAACTGCCCTGCATCTTCATCGGCCGCGGTCAATGTTGCCGGACCGCCGCCTTGCGCATTCGGATCGTTTAGCAAGGCCGACACATCCACATCAAAGAACCAGCCCAACAGCAGGACGACAATCAACCCTGCACCACCCACGCCGCCCGCACGCGCGCCACCGCCCGCGCGCCTTCGATCGTCGATATTGCTGCTGCCTCTGCGTCCACGCCATTGCATGCCGATACCCCCAAATGTCATGCTTTGACCTTAGCGATTGCGCGACAACTTCCCAAGTGGTTTTCGCCATTGTGGCTTTCCCTTGCGCGAAACCATGGATATGAAACCAGCATGACCCGCTCGCGCCTGATTGCCTTTGCCGCCCTTGGCTCTGCCGCCCTGCTGGCCGGTGCGTTTGCGTTTCAATACATCGGCGGTCTGGCACCTTGCCAGCTTTGCATCGAACAACGCTGGCCCCATGCGGCGGCGATTGTGTTCGGTTTTATCGAGGCGACTGCGACGTGCTCTTTCATGTGGTTGTCGATCATCGCCTGGTAGACGTCTTCGGGCATCTTGCCGAGCGTGGCCGTG
>JANNKX010000059.1:0-7480 GCA_031396505.1 Rhodobacterales bacterium | reverse complement strand
GCCCCTGTCTGTTGGGCCATGCGGCCCGTGGTTCATCACGGGGGGCGGCTTAGAACGCCGGGCGGCGGCTTAGAACGCCGGGCGGCGGAAATCAAGCCGTCAGTTGGCGGGCGGCGACAGCAGATCGGGCGGCAAGACCGGGCGCGGGACGGTCGCTGCGGGCGGCGCGGGGGCCACAGCGGCAGGCGGGCGCGGGCGCACGGCGGCGGGCGCCGCGGGAACGGGCGCCGGGGCCGCAACAGGGGTGGGGGTTGCGGCGGAACCTGGAGGCAGGGTCGCCAGCGGTGGCGCATCGGTTGCGGCAAGGGCGGCGGCAGCGACAGCCGGGTCAAGATCGAACCATTCGGGGTTCTGCAAAAGCCAACGCTCCACCGCCTTGACCGCGTTATAGGACAGGGCGGCCATCTGTTCGGCCTTGCTGCGGGTAATGCCCGTGCCGATCACGGTATCGGCAGAAAAGCTTTCGAAGACGATGATCTGCTTGCCCTCGGAATGCATGCGCGTCTGGGTTGCGTCGTCAAAGAAGTTTGCGGTGATCGCCAGCACGGATTTGGGTGCTGCCACCACCGGGATACCGGGCGGGGCCAGCGCGAAGCCATCAATCTTGATGCCGATGTTATAGATGCGGCTGCCCTGATAGCGGCCAAAACGGTCTTCGACCGCCTTTTTCATCGCAGCCTCCCATTCCTCGGGCGTGGCATTGCGCGAGATCGGCACCTTGCCTGCCTCATCGGCGATGACCACGTTCAGCCCCAGCACGAAATCACCCAACGGCACGGGCGGTTCGGTCAGATCATTTTTCCCGGCGCAGGCCGCAAGCAGACAGAGCGACATCAGCAAAGCAAGAATACGGGTCATGGTGCAATCCGGTTGGGTCTGCCAACAGCGATACCCTGCCCCCGCAAGCCTTGCAATGCTGCGCCGCGATGATGATGCGGCATTGGCCTTTGTCTGCCATTTGCGATTCGCACCGCATGACAGATCAGCCTGCCACCGGGTGTTGTGGGAAAGCGAAGGTTATCGCGGAACCGGGCGAAAATTGACGGCTGTCAATTTTCAGTATTTTTCTTATTTATTAATATGTTAAATAATTTTTTCCGCATCGCATTAAGACTTTTGTAACATTGCGTGAAGCGTGTAAATGCAAACAAATCATAGGCCGATTGCCCTTGCCGACTGGCGGCGCGGCAAAGGCAAATGTCATCCGCCCTCGCCGCAAATCGCCTTCAGCGCCTGCCATTCACGGTCTGTCATCACCGGAGTCACCTCGCCCTGATCCACAGCACGGGCTGCATTGGCGCGGCCTGTGGTGGTGGGGTGGGTGGACAGGTATTCAGGCAGGTCAAGACCCTTGCCGTCAATCCGGTCAAAGAACGTGGCCAGACCTTCGGTGCCGATACCGGTCGTGGTCAGCAAGCGGTGGGCAAAGGCATCGGCGGCGGATTCGGCATCGCGGGTATAGGCGGCACTGAGCATCTGATCACCGACAAGGGCAATCAGCGTGCCCCCTGTGGCATCGCCCAAGACCAGCGACAAGAGCCCCGCTGATCCGACAGCGCGAAAGGCCAGACGCGTCGGATCGCGGGCTTCGACATGGCCGATTTCATGCGCCAGAACGCCAGCCACTTCGGCTGCTGATGTGGCCTCATCCAGCAGGCCGCGCAGGATGACGACCTGCCCGCCGGGGGCGGCAAAGGCGTTGACCATATCCGCGTCCAGCACGCGCAGCGTCAGGTCATAGCGCAGGCCCTGCCCCGTGGTCAGACGGCTGCGCATCACGTCAAGGGCCGCAAGACCGGCGGGATCGTTGCAGGTGGGCAGGACCGCACCATCGCCCAGCACGCGTTCCATCTGTGCGATGACCAGTTGGCCAAAGGCAATCTCGCGTTCGATGGGCATACGGCGGGCCATTTCATCGGCAATGCGGGGCAGCAGGACGAAGACCAGCACGGCAATGGCGGTGGCCGCCCCGCCCAGATACAGGGCGACCTTGCCCCAAGTGCCGCGCCGCACATCGCGGCGGGTCAGACTTGGCTGATTGCGCAGCCAGTCGGTGATCGGGCCGGAGGCGATGGTCAGGCGGGCGGGATCGCGCGGGGATTCGTCATCGGTATCGGCATGGAATGTCAGTGTCAGATCGGCGTGTCTGTCGTGCCCTGCGGCCAGCGCGCGGATGCGCGTCAGCGGCCAGTGAAACGGTTTGCCGGGCGGATCGACGGGGGTGATGCCAAGATGTTCGGAATGCAGCATAACCTGCACCTGCCGCCGCAGCGCCGTTTCACCGTCAAAATAGATGGCGGGTTCGGGCGCTGCGGGGCGTGATTGCATATCAGATGGCCCCGCCGAAATCGAGCGCATCGGCAAAGCCTTCGGCATCGGCGCCCTTGTCGGTGACGCGCTGGCGGATGGCGGCCATGGCATCCATGTTCAGCACGCGGGTTTCCGTGATGACATGGGCGATAATCGGCTCGGTGATGAAGTGCAACGACAGGGCGGCGGCGAAGATCAGCAGGCCAAGATAAAGCAAGATGCCGATGACCGCGCCAAGTTGTGGGGCAACGCCAACGATCACGGCATAGACGATGCCCGCGCCAATGCCGCCGACAACGGCAGTGATCACAGACACCAGAATGCCGCCAAGGATGACCTTGCCGATCACGGTCGAGGTGCTGGGCGCGGTCTGAAAGCGGATGTCGGTGCCAAGGGTCTTGTGGTTGGTGAGATAGGCAAAGGATTGCACGCGGTAACTTACAAAGCCGACGATGATCCAGATATAGCCCAGCGTGCCACCGATGATCGCCCATGCGGGCGATTGCATGACCACACCGAGCCCAACACCCACGGCCAGAATAACCACGCCGATGATCAGGTGCTTCATGGCACCGTAAAGCCCGGTCCAACGGCCGCCTTGGGTGAATTTGGTATCGCCGTACCATGACCGGTCGGTCATGTATTTTTCCAACCGGAAGGTCATCAGCGGCCACAGCAGGCCAAGCGACAGGATGGTCAGTACAAGATACAGAATGGCGCGCCAGACATAGCCACCGGCAGCCCCCAGCATGCCAAAGCGGATGCCGCGAAACCGGGTGCGGGCGAGTTTATAGCGGCGCGACCGGTATTGGGCGAACAGCAGCAGGGGCAGGACGGCGAAGAAGGACAGATAGATCACGGCGAGTTGCATGATCACTTCGGCTTGGGTGCGGGGCTGGAACACGAAGGCCAGGCCGAACTGGAACAGGATCAACTGGACGGCGGCAAGGTAGACGGCAAGGACGACGACGGCGACGAGAAAGCCAAGAAATTTCTCCATCCCGGTGCCGGTATATTCGAAACTGTCGCCCGCGATGCGGGTGTTGCCCCAGAAATATTTGCGGATGCGGGTCTTGCCCCAGAAGCGGTAGATGCCAAGCGTGATCAGGCTGAGAAATCCGGTGACCATGGCCAGCGACAGGATTTTGCTGGTGCCCGTGCCATAAAGCGCCTGTCCGACAGAGGTGCTGGTGGTCTGACTGTTCATGTTCAATCGTCCTTTCGATACTTTCAGGTAAATTTGCTATCCCTTGGAAATCCGCGTGGTGCCATGCGTCCGGCAGAGGCGCGCGCGCCGAGCCATTCGGCAAGATCGGGTTCGGTGCGGGTGCGCCCGGCAGGGTCCAGCCACGATAAACCCTTTGAAAGTGTCAATGTCGTGGCATCGATCAAACCACCATCCTTATACTTTTGCAACCGGACACCCTTGCCTTTTGCCATTTCGGGCAGGTCGGCCAAGGGAAAAACCAACATCTTGCGGTTGTCGCCCACGACGGCGACATGATCGCCCGCCACGCGCCTGCAGATCGCAAGGCGCACGTCGTCGCGCACGGTCAGCACGGCCTTGCCGGCACGGGTCTGGGCCAGCACCTCGTCTGACGGCACAACAAAACCGTCGCCTGCGGTGGATGCCAGCAGCAATTTCTCGCCCGCGCGGAAGATCATCAGATCGACGATGTCGGCCTCATTCGGCAGATCGACCATCAGGCGGACGGGTTCGCCCATGCCGCGCCCGCCGGGCAGGCTGGCCCCCAGCAGGGTGTAAAAGCGGCCATTGGCCGCAATCAGAAGGATCTTGTCGGTGGTTTCGGCGTGAAAGGCAAAGCGCGGCCCGTCGCCATCCTTGAACTTCTGTTCAAGGGTCAGGTCGGCATGACCTTTCATCGCGCGGATCCAGCCCATGCGCGAACAGATGACCGTGATCGGTTCACGGTCGATCATCGCCTCGAACGGCACCTCCATCGCCTCGCCCGCCTCGGCCAGCAGGGTGCGGCGTTTGCCCGCGGCGGTGCCTTTGCCGAATTGTTTGCGGATGCCCTCCAGATCGCGGGCGATCTGTTTCCATTGCAGGCGCGGGTCATTCAGCAGGTCATCGAGGCTGGCGCGCTCCTTCATCAGGGCGTCGCGCTCGGCGATCAGCTCCATCTCTTCCAGACGGCGCAAGGAACGCAGGCGCATGTTCAGGATGGCTTCGGTCTGGACCTCGGACAATTCGCCATCGCCGGGGGGCGGGCTGCGGTAGTCCTTTTCCGATGTGGCACGGACATGGGCGATGCCCCAGCGTTCCCGCATCAAGGCAGGTTTGGGGTCATCGTCATAGCGGATGATGTCGATCACCCGGTCAAGGTTGAGGAAGGTCAGGATGAACCCTTCCAGAATTTCCAGCCGGTGGTCGATCTTTTCAACGCGGTGCTGGGTGCGGCGCAGCATCACATCGCGTTTGTGATCGAGGAAGGCACGCAAGACTTCCTTCAAGGAGCATACCCTTGGCACGCGCCCGTCGATCAGCACGTTCATGTTCAGCGAAAAGCGGGTTTCCAGATCGGAGTTGCGGAAAAGCATCCCCATCAGCATGTCGGGTTCGACATTGCGCGCGCGCGGCTCCAGCACGATGCGCACGTCATCAGCGGATTCGTCGCGCACATCGGCCAGTAGCGGCACTTTCTTCAACTGGATCAGTTCGGCCAATTTCTCGATCAGGCGGGATTTCGGCACCTGATAGGGAATTTCGGTGATGACGATCTGCCATGTGCCACGGCCCAGATCCTCCACCTGCCATTTCGCACGCAGCCGAAACGACCCGCGCCCCGTGCGATAGGCCTCGCGGATGGTGGCGGGCGGTTCCACCAGCACGCCGCCGGTGGGGAAATCGGGGCCGGGGATCAGATCTGTCAGCGCATCATCGGCAATATCAGGATCGCGGATCATTGCGATGCAGCCGTCGATGAGTTCATCGAGGTTATGGGGCGGGATGTTGGTCGCCATTCCGACCGCGATGCCACTGGAGCCATTGGCCAGCAGGTTCGGATAGGCCGCAGGCATGACGACAGGCTCTTCCAGCGTGCCATCATAGTTGGGGCGGAAATCGACCGCGTTTTCAGTCAACCCTTCCATCAGGGTTTCGGCAATTGCGGTCAGGCGGGCCTCGGTATACCGCGATGCCGCCGGATTATCGCCGTCGATGTTGCCAAAGTTGCCCTGCCCGTCCACCAGCGGGTAGCGCACGTTGAAATCCTGCGCGAGCCGCGCCATCGCGTCGTAAATCGCCATATCGCCATGCGGATGATAGTTTCCCATCACATCGCCGGAAATCTTTGCCGATTTGCGGAACCCGCCGGTCGCTGTCAGCCTTAACTCTCGCATGGCAAAAAGGATTCGCCGATGAACCGGTTTCAGACCATCACGCGCGTCGGGCAGGGCGCGGTGCATGATGGTGGACAAGGCATAGGTCAGATACCGCTCACCAATCGCGCGGGCGAGCGGTTCTGCTGCGATGATCGGCTCTATCTTGGGGATATCGGGTGTTTTGGCCATGGATGTGGTGTAAATCGGCGCGGCCTCCGGGTCCAGCCGGATTTGGCGCACCGGGTCACGCAATGTTGAAATTGCGTGTTTTTTCACCTGCGATTCGCAATTTTTCGTGTTACAGCACAGCGTATTCGACGGGTTGGGGGTTGCCATGTTCAAGCTGACCGCATTACTATGCGCAGCGATGTTTGCCGTTTTTCTGATCGCGGGCGAAGACCATGGGCAACTGCGGCCCGGTCTGGCCAACGCGACCGTTTCGGCCGAGGTGGTGCCCGAACTTGAAACGGAACCCGCGCCCGTGCCTGTGTTGGTGGCTGCAGCCCCTGCCGCACCCTCGGCCGATATCGCGCCGGTGGATACACCCGTCACGGTGGCACAGGTCACCACGCCCGAAACGGCAGCCGAGATTGCCGATACCGTGTTTTCGCTGGCCAACTATGGCGATCAGACGGCGGGCAATCAGACGACGGACGATCAGACGGCACCCGACCAAAGTGCGACAGCCGCGTCGGGCAATGTGGGCTATGTCGATGCCCAATCCGTCAACGTGCGCGAAGGACCGGGCACTGACAATCCCGTGCTGACCCGGCTTGGCCGGGGCGAGGCGGTCACCATCGTTTCCACCGACGGCACCGGCTGGGCGCGCATCCGCATCGAGGGTGACGGGATCGAAGGGTATATGTCGATGGAATTTCTGTCATCTACACCCTGAGTTTATAGCGTTTGCAAAGCTGTCATTTGCGTTGCCCGCGCAAAGCCCGTAACGATGGGAAAAAAAGCGGGCAGGCAAAAAACGATGCAGGGCAAATCCATTCTGATTACAGGGTGTTCATCAGGCATTGGGCTTGATGCGGCATGCACATTGCACGCGCGCGGCTGGCGGGTGTTTGCGACCTGCCGCCAGCAGGGGGATTGCGACAGGCTGCAGGGTGAAGGGCTGGAAAGTTTCCGCCTTGATTATGCCGATGAGGCCAGCATCGCAACCGCCGTCGAAACCACGCTGGAACGCACGGGCGGCACATTGGATGCGGTGTTCAACAACGGCGCCTATGCCTGCCCCGGTGCGGTGGAGGATCTGCCACGGGGCGCGCTGCGCGAGATTTTCGAGGTTAATCTGTTTGGCCATCACGACCTTGCGCGCCGGGTGATTCCGGTGATGCGCAAACAGGGGCATGGGCGGATCGTCAATTGTTCCTCCGTGCTGGGGCTGGTGGGAATGAAATGGCGTGGGGCCTATGTGGCGACGAAGTTCGCGATGGAGGGTCTGAGCGATGTGATGCGGATGGAGCTGCAGGGCACCGGGATCGACGTGATCCTGATCGAGCCGGGGCCGAGGGCCTCCTTCGACTTCGTGGTCAGCTTCCCGTCGTGAATCAGGCCCTTCATTTTCTCCATCAGCTCGAGCACCGGCGTCGACTGGTGCGCCACCAGCGGCTCGGCCTGGTCAATCGCCTCGTTGAGTTCACCCAGGAGCGACTTGCGCTCAGCGCCGGTGAGCTTGCCGTCGCGGGTGAAGCGATCGACCTTCTCGGTGACGACGGCGAGCTCGCGGGCGAGCTGGCGGGCAGGGCGGGTGAAGAGCTGGGTTCGGTTAAGGGTGGTCATGCCGGGCGCTTCGCAAGAAGAGCGCCAGCCGCGCGGC
>JANNKX010000035.1:0-6981 GCA_031396505.1 Rhodobacterales bacterium | reverse complement strand
TGAATTTATAGCCCCTGCGGTATTCGAATTTATCAACCGCCTTCATCAGGCCGATATTGCCTTCCTGAATAAGATCAAGAAATTGCAGGCCCCGGTTGGTGTACTTCTTGGCAATCGAGATCACCAGACGCAGGTTGGCCTCGACCATTTCCTTTTTGGCCTGACGCGCCTCTTTTTCGCCCTTCTGCACCTGATTGATGATGCGGCGGAATTCGGAAATGTCGACGCCCACATATTGCCCGACCGATGACATCTCCGCGCGCAATTCATCGACCTTGTCGCGCGACTTTTCCATCAGGGCCTGCCAGCCGCGCCCGGCTTTGGCGGCCATCCGGTCGGCCCATGCCGGGTCCAGCTCATACCCCTGATATTCGTCAATAAACTCGCGGCGGTTGATGCGGGCGGCATCCGCCAGTTTCACCATGCTGGAGTTGATATTCATGATCTTGCGGTTGATGCCGTACAACTGATCAATCAACTGTTCGATCCGGTTGTTATGCAGGTGCAATTCGTTGACCAGCAGCACGATTTCCGACCGCAGTTTCTGATACGCCGCCTCTTCTGCCGCCGTGAACTTGGTTGCCGCGTTCATCGTCGCATTCATGCGGCTGTCTTGCATGTCCGACAGCATGGCGTAATCGCGCGCGATCACCTCAAGCGTTTCAAGGACCTGCGGTTTCAGCGCGGCCTCCATCGCGGCCAGCGACATCGCCGTCGCCTCGTCGTCTTCTTCGTCGTCATCGCTGCGCGCCAACGGGTTGCCATCGGCATCAAGTTCGGGTTCCGCCTCGCCCTCGGCACGCGGGGCACCGACGCCCACCTGATCCAGCGCGCCTTCCAGTTCCTCGTCGCCATCAAGGCTGCGGCCAAAGGTGGCCTCAAGATCGATCACGTCGCGCAGAAGAATGTCTTCGTTCAGCAGTTCGTCGCGCCAGATCGTGATGGCCTGAAACGTCAGCGGGCTTTCGCACAGGCCCAAAATCATCGTGTTGCGGCCAGCCTCGATCCGCTTGGCAATTGCGATCTCGCCTTCGCGCGACAGCAGTTCGACCGACCCCATTTCGCGCAGATACATGCGCACGGGATCATCGGTGCGATCAAGCGCTTCGGTCGACGTGCCTGCCACGGCCACTTCGCGCGAGGTCGACGCGGTTTCGACCAGTTCGCCCAAGGGTTCGGCCTCATCAACCTCGTCGTTGTCGATGACGTTGATGCCCATTTCGGACAGCATGGCCATCACATCTTCGATCTGTTCGGACGACACCTGTTCGGGTGGCAGCACGGCATTCAGTTGATCATAGGTGATATAGCCGCGTTCGCGGGCATCGGCGATCATCTTCTTGACGGCAGTCTGGCTCATATCCAGCGAAACATCCGCATCTTCGCCGTCGGGTTTGCCGTCGTCGGTGTCTTTGAGGGCCATGGAAGCTCCTTGCCGTGCGAATCAGGTGGCGGTTAAACGAATCAATAGCGCGAATCACGCCACACGAAAGGGGATTACCGGGTTTTCTTTACCCAAACCTGACCGTCGATCAGGTTTTGCAGGTGTTTTGACAGGGCCGCGCGGTCTTCACCCATATCGGCATCCTCCAGGTTGGACTTGTCGGCGCGGTTGCGGGCTTGTGCTGCCTGCCCCAGACGCCATGTCAGGCCTTCATCGACAAGGCCGGTCATGTCTTCCATCGCATCTTCGATTTCGCGCAAGGCGCCACGCCGCGCGGACAGTTTCGCCAGCGCCTCGGCCACACAATTGGTGGCGAGGTCGGCATCGGTTGACTGCACCGGCGGCGCAATCCTGACATGGCGTTCAGACATCAAGGTTTCAAGAAGCGGGGCCAATTCCTGCGCCAGATGATCGCGCAGATTTTGCGGATCATCGGCATGGCGCAACAGCGCGGCACACAGGCGCCGATGGTCGGCATGATCGAGCGTGACGGTTTCAAGGGCGGATTCGAACCGGGCGATCAGGTGCGGATGATGGATCAGGGTTGCCAGCATGACGGACGTCAGCAGGCGGTCTTCGACGCGGGCGGATGACCCGGCAAGCACCGACGATTTCGACGTGGCGACGGGGGATGCGGGGGTGATGTAGCCACGCTTTGGGCCGCGCATGGGCCGGGCGCTGTTGCCGAACAGATCCCAGCGCAGCCGTTTGATTTCCTCGCCGTAATGGCCGCGGATGGACGGGTCCTTGATCCGCATCAGGGCGGCGCGCAGGGTTTT
This sequence comes from Rhodobacterales bacterium, assembly GCA_031396505.1. Taxonomy (GTDB): domain Bacteria; phylum Pseudomonadota; class Alphaproteobacteria; order Rhodobacterales; family Rhodobacteraceae; genus JAAFHS01. The sequence continues at coordinate 4,758 of JANNKX010000035.1, read as the reverse complement.
GTCCAGCGTGGCTTTGCGTTCGGGGCTGTCGAAGTTGCGGCCTTCCGTTTCGCGCCGCCACAGCAGGTTGACCATCGGTTCGGCGGCATCAAGCACCGCCTTCATCGCCCCTGCCCCGTTCGCGCGGATCAGGTCGTCGGGGTCCATGCCGCCGGGCAGCACGGCAAAGCGCAGGCCTTGGCCCGCCTCCAGCAGCGGCAGGGCAAGGTCAATCACCCGCAATGCGGCGCGGATGCCTGCGGTATCGCCATCAAGGGCGATCACGGGTTCGGAGTGGATACGCCACATCAGGCGTAACTGATCTTCGGTCACAGCGGTGCCCAGCGGGGCCACGCAGGATGTGAACCCGGCCTCGGACAGCGCGATCACATCCATATAGCCTTCGGCGACGATCAGGGGGGCGCCCTTGCCCGCCGCCTCACGCGCAGGGGCGTGGTTATAGAGGTTGCGGCCCTTGTCGAAGAGATCGGTTTCCGGGCCGTTCAGGTACTTGGCGCGCGCGCGTTCGGGTCCATTGCGCGGCCCCCCAGACTGATGGCGCGGCCCCGCGCGTCACGGATGGGAAAGATGATGCGGCCACGGAAGCGGTCATAGATTGCGCCATCATCAGCCTTTGCGCACAGGCCTGCGGCGACGATCAGATCGGGCGCAATGCCTTTCTGCGTCAGGGCGGTCAGCAGCGCGCTGCGCTGATCGGGGGCAAAGCCGATCTCCCAGCGGTCTTGTGCCTCGGGCGACAGTTTGCGCCGCGCGAGGTAATCGCGGGCATCCGACGCCGCCGATGTGCGCAGTTGCAGGCGGAACCATTTCACGGCTTCTTCCATCACCTGCACCAGTTGCGTGCGATGATCGGCCTTTTCGGCGGCGCGCGGATCACGCGCGGGCATCGGCATGCCAGCCTCACGCGCAAGGATTTCCACCGCCTCCATGAAGCCGACATTGTCGGTTTCCTTCACGAAACTGACGGCGTCGCCTTTGGCGTGGCAGCCAAAGCAGTAGTAATACCCCTTGCGGTCATCGACGTGAAAGCTGGCAGATTTTTCCTGATGGAAGGGGCACGGCGCCCACATGTCACCTTTTCCAAGGTTGGATTTGCGCATATCCCAGGTGACCTTCTTGCCAACAATGGAAGAAAGCGAAACGCGGGTGCGCAATTCGTCGATGAAGCCGGGTGGAAGGGACATGGGCGGCCTTGGTGAGAATCCCTGATTGGTGGTTCTAGCACGACGCGCCGGGGGTTTCACACCCCCGGACCCCCGTGGGATATTTTTCCAGAGAGGAAGATGCTTAAGAGGGGGCCGCGCGGGCGGCGACGGTGTGCATCGCGCAATCAATCTCATGCCACGCGGTTTGCGCCATGGAGCGGAAAACCATGAGCGTGAAGGCATAGGGCGCGGTGCGCCACAGGACCGCGTTCATATGGTTCAGGGCGGTGCGGGCGCATTGACCGACAGGAAAGGCGGGTTCGCGCAGATCAAGCGGGATCAGACGTGCGAGGATATCGGTGGCGTGGGGCCCTTGCAGGGCAAAGGCGGCCCAGCCATCGGTTTGATCGGTCAGGGCGGCTGTTGCCGTAAGGGGGGCGGGGTCGGCATTCAGCAGGAAGGCCTGGTTGCGCCCGGTCCAGATCAGGGTGGCATCGCCTTTGGTGACGGAACGGTTGGGGGCAGGAAAGGCAAGGTCCATCGCTTTCAACACCTTTGCATTCGCCTTGTCCTGCCCGGCAAAGGGCGCGACAGAGGTCATGCGGGGGATCGGCCATACGGCAAGGGTGGCCTGCCCGATGGTCAGGGCTGCATGGCCCAGCGGTGGTTTGGCAATGAGTTCAGGCACGGAGTTTTGCCCCTTCCTTGTCGTGAAACACGGGGTCTGTGACCTCGCACAAAAGATCGACGCTGCGCAGATGATCGACAAGGCGGATCCGCTCGCCGTGCCGTGCGCGGCCGTTCTCCAAGAAGGCGAGGCCAAGCCACGCGTGCAGTGTGGGTGAATGGCCGACCGACGTGACATAGCCTTGCGAGGTTTCGCGGTGGACCTTGTCGCCGGGCGTGAACAGATGCGCGCCTGCGGTGATGGGCGCATCGCCCAGCGGCCGCAGACCCACCAGTTGTTCGCGTTCCGGGCCGTTCAGGCCCGGGCGCAGGCTTGCCGCCTTGCCGATACAGTCCTTCTTGCCGCTGATCATGGCGGCCATGCCGATGTCAAAGGCGGTGATCCGCCCGTGGATTTCGGCGTGGGTGATAAAGCCCTTTTCGATGCGCAGCACATTCAGCGCCTCCATCCCGTAGGGCCCGCCGCCAAGGGTTTCGGCGCGCGCCACCAGATCGCGGAACAGCGCCTCGCCGTACCGCGTGGGCACGGCAACCTCGAAGCCGACCTCACCCGAAAAACTGATGCGGAACAGGCGGCCCTGCAGGCCCGCGATGGTGATGGGCGCGCAACCCATGAAGGGCAGATCGGGGATGTCGGTGATGGTGTTCAGCAGATGCTTTGCCATCGGGCCTGCGACAGCAAACTGCGCCCAAGCCTCGGTCACGGAAATCATCCGCACATCCCAATCTGCGCAATGCGCCTGTTGCACGAAATCCAGATGGCGCATGACCTGCCCTGCAGCGGCGGTCGTGGTGGTCATAAGGTAGTGATGATCGCCTAAGCGCGCGGTGGTGCCGTCATCCAGCACATGGCCATCCTCGCGCAGCATAAGGCCATAGCGGACGCGGCCGACAGGCAGGGTGGAAAACGTGTTGGTATAGACGAAATCCAGAAAACGCGCGGCGTCGCGCCCTTGGATGTCGATCTTGCCAAGGGTCGATACATCGGCGACGCCGACGGTTTTGCGCACCAGATCGACCTCGCGGTCGCAGGATTGCTGCAACGTCTTTTCCCCCGGTTTGGGGAAATAGCTGGGGCGATACCACAACCCTGCCTCGATCATCGGGGCACCCCGGTCACGGCTGGCCTGATCCGACGTCAGAAAGCGTTGTGGGGCAAAGCCCGCGCCTCGCCCGCCTGACCCCATCGCCGCGATGGACACCGGCGTATAGGGCGGGCGAAACACGGTGGTGCCGGTTTCGGGAATGCTTTGCCCGGTGGCATCGGCGAGGACGGCCAAAGCGACCACATTCGAATTCTTGCCTTGATCGGGGGCCATGCCTTGGGTGGTGTAGCGTTTCATGTGTTCGACGGAACGAAAGCCTTCCTGTGCCGACAGGTTCACGTCCTTGACCGTGACGTCATTGGCAAAGTCGATCCAGGCGCGGGATCTGTGCGGGACCTGCCACAGCGGCGTCAGGCGATAAGGCTGATCCTCGGTTTCGGGCAGCGTGATGGCGGGAATTTTGCGGTCAAGTTCAGAAAGTGCAAGTGCTGCGGCCATTTTGCCCGCACTGAGGCAGGCACGGGTTGAGAAATCACCATTCGCAGCCCCTGCGGCAATCATGCCGGGCACGGCACCGGGGGTCGGCACGAAGGCGGCAAGATCATCGCGCCATGTGGGGCGGCCATTCATGTGGCAGGTCAGGTGTACCGCCGGGTTCCAGCCGCCCGAGACGGCGAGGCAGTCGGTTTCGATCCTGAAGCTGGCATCGCCCTGTTTGACGGTGATGAAGTTCAACCCGTGCCGGCCCGCCGTATCGGTGACCACGGCCCCCCGATGGACGGGGAAATCCTCATCCACGGAGGCATCGTCGCGGGCATCGATCAGGGCCGCGATGGTGATGCCAGCGGCGGCCAGATCGCGCGCGGTGCGGCGGGCGTCGTCGTTGTTGGCGAAGACTGTCACGCGCTTGCCCGGCGACACGCCGTAACGGTTCAGGTAGGCACGCACGGACCCCGCCATCATGATGCCGGGGCGGTCGTTGGTCTCGAACGCGATGCTGCGTTCGACGGCCCCGGCGCAGAGGATCGACCGGGCGGCGCGGATGCGCCAGAAACACTCGCGCGACAGGTGGGGTTGCGGGGCCAGATGCAGGCCCACGCGCTCCAATGCGGCGTAGGATCCGTGGTCATAGGCGCCCGTCACGGTGGTGCGCGGCATCAGACGGACGTTGGGCATTGCGGTCAGTTCTGCCAGCGTTTCAGTGGCCCAATCCGCCCCGGATTTGCCGTTCAGCGTGATGGTTTCGGATAGCAGCCGCCCGCCCATCCGCGCGCCCTCATCGGCGAGGATCACATCCGCGCCCGCACGCGCGGCAGTCAGGGCGGCCATCAGGCCCGTCGGCCCCGCGCCGATCACCAGCAGATCGCAATGGGCATAGGCCTGTTCGTAAACGCCATCGTCTTTCAGGCCCGACAGGCTGCCCAGACCGGCGGCACGGCGGATCAGGGGTTCATAGATGGCCTCCCAGAACGCGCGGGGCCACATGAAGGTCTTGTAGTAAAAGCCCGCGCTGAAGAACGGCGACAGGGCGTCATTCACGCTCATCGCGTCCCAGCGCAGCGATGGCCAGCGGTTCTGGCTGCGCGCCTCCAGCCCCGCATAGATTTCCAGCGTTGTCGCGCGGCAGTTCGGCGTCTGTTGCGCGCCGTCGATCACTTCGACCATGGCGTTGGGCTCTTCCGACCCCGCCGTCATCACCCCGCGCGGGCGGTGGTATTTGAAACTGCGGCCCATCAGTTTGACGCCATTGGCCAGCAGGGCCGAGGCGAGCGTATCGCCTGCAAAGCCCGCGTAATCCTTGCCATCGAAGCGGAAGCGGACGGGTTTGGTCCGGTCGATCAGGCCCTTGCCGTCAATTCTCATGCTTTGCGCTCCGCCAC
>JANNKX010000020.1:0-9013 GCA_031396505.1 Rhodobacterales bacterium | reverse complement strand
GTTTAGCGACGTTTACAGTATACGCGTTTCAGGATTCGCAGAACGCCTGAAACAAATTGCGACAATGCCCAATGGAAACTTTAGTCGAGAGACCACCAGTTTCATCTCAAAAGTCTCCCCTTCCGTGATCAAGAGCAAAATTGCTTTAGAAGACTTTGATAGACTTTTATTGTCCGGAGAATTCGACGCTTCAGCATTTGCCTGTCAACTTGAACAGACAGAAAGAGACGAAGAATACCGTGTGACAAGAAAGGACAGTATCGGAAGAGTGTTCGATGGTGTAGCGAAGTCTACCAATCGATTCGTTGTTTCGTCTGATCTTGGAAATGGGAAGACGGCATTTTCAGAATAGCTGACCGCCGTTGGTCATTCTCGCGGCTACGATGTCTACAGAATAAGTAAACAGCTACCCGAAATGTACCTTGAATTGGATTCCCTTCTCGCTTCGACCAAACGAAGAATGTTCCTTGTCGATGATCATTTCAGGTATGCGAAGGTCGTTAACTATATTGGCAGCAGATTGCCGGGCACAGCTATTTTAGTGACTGCCGTTAGAACCAACGTCGATGAGTCTGGATATGGGAAGATGCTCGACAATATGGGGGGTGTATTCCTCGAAATCGACCTGAACGTTTTGACAGATGACGAGCTTATCTCTTGGGACCACATTCTGGAAAGATGGGGTCTCTGGGAGGACAAGATTGAACTGACGAGTGCGGAAAGGTTTAGGTTTCTGAAAGATCATTGCGGTACTGAAAATCGCGCTATTGTGCTCGCTCAATTTAGAAGCTCAAGGCTGAGCGACAAAATAATAACTTGGTTGATTTCTTTGTAGTCAAAAACATAGCCTTCGCGCGACCGTTCATTGCTGTTATAAGAAACGCACTTTGTCAACAGCACGTTGAATGGCCACGCGTTATAAAATGGTTGAATATTGACGAAGCCGAGTTCAAGAAAGCAGTTATGAGCTCTCCTATGTCGGGGATAATGGCCGACAAACGACACTTGTATCAGTTTACCTCAACCGAACTTGCAAATTTCATTCTGAACAATTTTGACTTTGATTTCTCTTATATTGTAGACGTTTACACTGAAATTGTGCGGCAGACGGCCTATAGTGCCAATGATCCGCGCTCTGGATTTGATGCAACACAGAACCTCAAGGAACTTATGAAGTTTCGATTTCTGACACGACTTTTCTCTGGCCGTGACGAATCTAGCGAAACAATCCTTGCCGTCTACCATCGCCTTTCCAACGTGCCTCGTATAAGAGGAAATGACCAATTCTACCTTCAGTATGCGATGGCCAATATGGATATAGGAGAGCTAGACCGCGCGGACGGCTTCATCGAAACAGCCCTTGGTCTAGCGAATAAAAAGGGTGTTGGATACTTAAAACGCCAGATACTTGATCAAAGAGTTCGGCTGAGGTTCCAGAAGAGCGCTGTTTCCAAGAAACGATTTGCGAGATCGGAGATTTTTGAGTCAATTACCGATTTGACAACCTTGTTGAATGAGAAGGATGAGTTCGTTGTTCACCCATTGAATTCTGCAACTTAACTTAATAATTTTCTCGATAGATGGAGTGAGGATTTAGATTCTGAGATTTTTGGAGAAAATTAGAACTTTAGTTGATCTAATGAAATCGAAGGTGCAAACGGGGAATTCAGCCAAATCTCAAAAAGGGCGAAACGCAAAAAATACGCAAGTCGATTTCTGACTGTTTTCTCGTACTCCAAAACCTCTAAGGTTTCAAGATCATCGCGCCTTAGTATCTGACTCAGTGTTTGACACACAATTTTTTGTGTCAGATCTTGGTGTCAAAGTTCGAGATTGTTTTGCGCGTAGAGATGGCAACTTGAGCATTTATAATGGCACTATTATGAAGATGGCGATTCCAAGGGTTCGCTATGCAAGATATCGTTTGACTTAAAGATATCTGCAGTTCACCGATGCAGTTTGCATACACATCTGCCAGATGCCAAAGACGAGGCGCAAAGAAAATGCTTCGGGAGAAATTGTCCGGATTGGTGTGACATTAACTCCGAAAAGTATAGAATAGCCATGGGAAGCTGCTGTGTCCCACTTCCTGGCAAGCCGTTGATATAATACACTTAAGGCAGTCCCCTACGGGCTGCCACTTTTCATCTGTAAAATGGTGTTATTGGTTGGATTTTACTTGCTGTTGTCCAACTCAATAAAGAGCTTGGACTGTATTGGCATCTTGGCGTACCCGCTGTCAGCCAGTTTTGAACGGTTCGCCTTCTTGGTGCAGGTGCGGGTGTCGGTCTGCTTGGTGTCATTGTGCGCAGGTTGGAAATCGATCTCTTGATTTCGTGCGCCAGTATCGGCACGGCGGGTTGTCTGCGACGCCGTGGAAATTTATCCAAAGATCAGGGAATAGCGCAGTCGCTTTGAAATCTTGCGATAGGGCTGGACATACTTCCGCGCACACCGCAGGTCACACTGGGTTGAAGAACAGTGGAACCAAGCGGTGCCCGGAACCCCAACGGAGGTTGCATCTTGCAGGGATGGGAATTCTGGAGCGTGGCCGTGCTGGTAGCGTTGATCGTCGGGTTCTCAAAGGGCGGATGGGGCGCGATCGGCAATCTCAGCGTACCGCTGCTCAGCCTTGTGGTAGACCCGCTGACGGCGGCGGGACTGCTTTTGCCGGTCTATCTTGTCAGCGACGGGTTCGGCCTTTGGGCGTATCGCCACAGCTTTGATCGGCGGGTCCTTGCCATCCTGATCCCGGCGGGGCTTTTGGGCGTCGGCATCGGCTGGGCCGTCATTCCGTGGGTCGATATCAGCCTGCCCGGCGGGCAAAGCATCATCACGGGGCTGGTGGGCGCGATCGGCATCGTCTTCGCGCTCAACATGATTTTTGGTATCAGAGATTCTGTTCAGGCCGCCGAACCGCAAAGGCTGCGCGGTCTCTTCTGGGGGGCTTTGGCAGGATTTACGAGCTATATCAGCCATGCAGGTGCCCCGCCTTACCAGGTCTTCGTGCAACCCCTGCGACTGGACCGGCTGACCTACGCGGGAACGACGACGATCCTGTTCGCGACTCTGAACGCAGCAAAGCTTGGCCCCTACTGGATCAACGGGCAGGTCAGCCTCGGCAGCATCGAGATTGCCGCGTATCTGGCAATACCGGCCATTCTGGGGGTGTTTATCGGGAAAATGACCGTGGGATGGGTCAGCCAGGAGACCTTCTACAAGATCATTACCTGGGCGCTTTTGATCATCGGGCTGGAATTGGTCGGCAAGGCCATCACCGGGGTCGATCCGTTGCTGACCCTGATCCGGGCAGTCGTGGGGTAGACTGGCTGCTGTGGTCCTTCTCTGACGTCAGGACATTGATCATCAGCGCCGCATTTTCGGGGCTGGGCGCACGGAGGCCCGCCGCGATCTCCAGCCCGATCTCAACGACGCGGCGGTTCACCGGCGCATCACGGCCCTTCGCGTGCAAGTTGTCGACGACCAGCCGTTCACATTCTGCACTTCGGTGCGGCGGCCTTTGCGCCAGTCCTGCGCCGACGTGGTCAGCGTATCCTCGCGCGAACAGGTGGTCAGTACGAGCTCGACGATCTGGTCGACATCGCGTTCGGGGTTGTTGCTCATCATCGGCATGATCGTGGCGCCATCGGCAAGGGCGGCCTGCATCGCCTCGTACCCGGCGGCGCGCATCCATGTGAGATATGCAGCGCAGCAAGAAGCCTCGTGCCCTTCCCGCGATGAGGGCAGTCAAGAATCTGAAACGATGGCCTCTTGTTTACATGATATCCCAGCGATACCCAGAACCACGATCTGGGCAAACTCGCAAAAGGATCCGTATCACTATAGGTTTTCTCAAGGATTTAAGTGGTGCCCAGAGACGGAATTGAACCGCCGACACGCGGATTTTCAATCCGCTGCTCTACCAACTGAGCTATCTGGGCACCGTTGCACCCTTTCGGGTGGCCGCGTGATACGTCAGCCTTGCGGGGCTGTCCAGTGGGTTGCCACAAAAATTGCTAGTGCGGGCGCGGGCTTTCCGGCCCGTCGTCCGATGACGTATCATCTTCTTCTTGCGTGACCGGAATGGCATAGGATCCGTTCAGCCAGCGCGCCAGATCAACGTCCGAACAGCGCCGCGAACAGAACGGTTTGTATTTTGCATCCACCGCACGGGCGCAAACCGGGCAGGTCATCCCAGCACCTCTGTCAAGGGCAGACGATCCCGCTTGCGCGTCAGCTCGTAAAGGCCAAGTGTTGTCCAGCCCGCCAGATTAATCTCGCCTTCCGTCTTGAACGCCGCGCGCAGCACCTGATCCAGAATTGCCCTTTCGCGTTTCGGCATTGGTGCAAAGTCGATCACCATTTGCCCGCCAAGACCGCGCAGCCGCAACTGGCGCGGCAGGTCGCGCGCTGCCGCGATATTCACCTTTAACGCCGCGGCAGGCGTCGTGTCTGCCCCCGTGTTCACATCAACCGCCACCAGCGCGCGCGTGGGTTCGATCATCATATGCCCTTCGCCAAGGTCCACGCGCGGGCCACGCAGCGCATCAATCATATCAAGCAAACCGTTGTTCTCAAAAGCATTTTCGGATGTGTCCAGCGCGTCGGGGGTTGGGTCCAGCCAATCGCGGAACGCCACCTCATGTGCGCCCGCCCCATCCACCAACAGTTCCGGCCCGCCCTCCAGATCGACCAGCACCGCCTCGGCCAGACCCCGCATCGCTGTGATATCTTCGGCCACCGCGTCTGGTTCCGCGTCCCAGCAGGCCGATCGCAGGATCAGCCCCAGCATTTCATCCGCCCCGGCCATCTGGCTTTCCGCCACCGCCTGCAATTCGGCGCGCGCCGCCTCATCGCGGATACGGCGCGAAATGTTCAAACCCGGCGCGTCCGGCGTGACGATTGCAAAACGGCTTTTGAACAGCAACCGCGTTGTCACCGGCGTCGCCTTGCCCGGTTCCGCCGGACCCGCAACCTGCACCAGCAACCGCTGCCCCGGTGCGATCCCGCTAATCTGGCGCAGAAAACCCATGCCTTGCGGCAATTTCACGAAAATGCCGCCCTGACCCTTGACCGGGCGATCAGCCACGCTGCGATAGATGGCCCCCGGCATCGGGCGATCGTCTGCCGGGTCGATCAGCAGGTCTTGCAACTGACCATCTACCACCAGTGCGGCCGCTTGCTGACCTGCAATTTCGTCCAAGGCTACGACGCGGCCCTTCATGCGTTTCTCCAAACCGGGTACCCTGCGGCCACAAGCAATGCCGCCGTTTCCGCCACTGGCAATCCCATGATGCCCGTGTAAGATCCTGAAATCCATGGGACAAATGCCCCGGCAAGGCCCTGGATACCGTACCCGCCCGCCTTGCCCCGCCATTCACCCGATGCCAGATAGGCATTCATTTCGGTGTCCGACAGCCGCTTCATCCTGACCGCGCTGACCACGTCCTTTTGCCACACGCGCGCACCACGCCGCACCGCCACGGCCGTGATCACCTGATGCCGCCGCCCGCCCAGTTTCACCAGAAATTCCGCCGCTTGCCCCGCATCTTCGGGCTTGCCCAGAATGCGGCGGCCAAGGGCGACCGTCGTATCGGCGCAGACCACCACATCATCGTCGTCCGCCTGCACCGCCCGCACCTTTTCCTGCGCAAGGCGCACGCAATAGGGCCGCGGCAGCTCACCACGCAACGGGTCCTCATTGATGTCGGGGGGAAGAACGGCATCAGGCACGATGCCCATCTGCGCCAGCAATTCCAACCGGCGCGGGCTGCCTGATCCCAGAATAAACCGCAAAATCAGTTACTTGAAACGATAGTTGATACGACCCTTTGAAAGGTCATACGGCGTCATTTCCACCTGCACCTTGTCGCCCGCGAGAACCCGGATGCGGTTCTTGCGCATCTTGCCTGCCATCACCGCGATCAATTCATGGCCATTATCGAGTTCGACCTTGAATGTCGCGTTCGGCAGGAGTTCCTTGACGACACCGGGGAATTCGAGAATGTCTTCCTTGGCCATGGTCTCTCCAAAAACGCGTGAAGCCCGCGTCTTTGCGCAGGCACGACGGCGATATGCGCCTGTGTCCGGGGTTTTTCAAGCGAAAACTGGCGGTGCTGCGGGCGTCCTTGCGATGGGCGGATAATTTAGGTGCACAATCCGCATAACGCCCTCGTGCAACGCAGGCCGTCAGGCGAATTGTTCACTCAGCAAACGCTCTTCCAGCCCGTGCCCCGGATCGAACAATATCCGGTGCGCCACCCCCGGTTCCGACCGCACTTCCACCGACAACACCCCCGGCACCGACCGGCTGTCGCTGTCGGCGCGCACCGGGCGTTTTTCCGGTTCCAGCACATCAAACCGCACCACCGCACTCGCCGCCAGCAGCGCACCCCGCCACCGCCGGGGCCGGAATGCCGCCATCGCCGTCAACGTCAGCACATCCGCGCCAATCGGCAGGATCGGCCCGTGGGCCGAATAGTTATAGGCCGTCGATCCCGCCGGTGTCGCCACCAGTGCCCCGTCGCACACCAGTTCCGCCATCCGCACCTTGCCATCCACACTGATCCGCAACTTGGCCGCCTGTGGCCCCGCCCGCAGCAACGACACTTCGTTGATCGCCAGCGCCTCCACGACCCCGCCATCGGTCGTATCCGCCCGCATCGCCAGCGGATGAATGACCGCCTGTTCCGCCACCGCCAGCCGCGTGTCCAGCCCATCCGCGCCGTAAGTGTTCATCAAAAACCCGATGGTGCCGCAGTTCATCCCGTAAACCGCCAGCCCCGTCGGCTGCACCTCGTGCAGCGTCTGCAACATGAACCCATCGCCACCCAGCGCCACCACGACATCCGCCGCCTGCAGCGCCGATTGCCCGTGTGCCGCCGTCAACGCGGCAAACGCCTGTACCGCAGCAGGGGCCGTGCTTGCAGCAAAATGTATCCGGCGCGCCATGGTCATTCCTCAATCACTCCGGGCACCTTGTCGCCCCGCCCGCGCAAACTCAAGCCGCATTGCCGCAGGGTCACAAAATTTCGCCCCCCATGCGATTCCCGTCGTTTTCTTGCCTTCCCAGAAAGCGTCACATCTTCTAAATGAAACCATGTACCCATTCCTGGAGATCGCCATGAACGCCCCGCACCGAGATAACGGCTTTTTCACCGAAACCCTCGCGTCGCGCGATGCCGCGCTGTTTGCGGCGATGACGCAGGAACTGGGCCGTCAGCGCGACGAGATTGAACTCATCGCCTCCGAAAACATCGTCTCCCGTGCCGTGATGGAGGCGCAGGGGTCGGTGATGACCAACAAATACGCCGAAGGATATCCCGGCAAGCGGTACTATGGCGGGTGTCAGTATGTGGATATCGCCGAAAACATGGCGATTGACCGGGCGAAGCAACTCTTCGGCTGCGGCTTTGCCAATGTGCAGCCCAACTCCGGCTCGCAGGCCAACCAAGGCGTGTTTCAGGCGCTGATCCAACCCGGCGACACGATCCTTGGCATGTCGCTTGATGCTGGTGGTCATCTCACGCATGGGGCCGCCCCGAACCAGTCTGGCAAATGGTTCAATGCCATTCAATATGGCGTGCGCAAGCAGGATCTGCTGCTGGATTACGATCAGGTGCAGGACCTCGCCACCACCCACAAACCCAAGATGATTATCGCGGGCGGGTCGGCCATTCCCCGCGTCATCGACTTTGCCCGCATGCGCGAAATTGCCGACTCTGTCGGGGCCTACCTGCTGGTCGATATGGCGCATTTTGCGGGCCTTGTCGCCGCGGGCCTGTATCCCAGCCCCTTCCCGCATGCGCATGTGGCTACCACCACAACGCACAAAACCCTGCGCGGGCCTCGCGGGGGGATGATCCTGACCAATGACGAGGCGCTGGCCAAGAAATTCAACTCGGCCATTTTCCCCGGCATCCAAGGCGGGCCTCTGATGCATGTAATCGCTGCCAAAGCCGTGGCGTTTGGCGAGGCACTGCAACCCGGCTTCAAAACCTATCAACGCCAGGTCATCAAGAATGCGCAGGCGCTGGCCGACCAGTTGATGAAGGGCGGCCTCGACATCGTCACCGGCGGCACCGATACGCACCTGATGCTGGTCGATCTGCGCCCCAAGGGTGTGAAGGGCAACGCAACCGAAAAGGCCCTTGGGCGTGCGCATATCACCTGCAACAAGAACGGTATCCCGTTCGATACCGAAAAGCCCACCATCACCAGCGGCGTCCGCCTCGGCACGCCAGCTGGCACCACCCGTGGCTTTGGCGAGGTGGAGTTTCGCCAGATCGGCGACTGGATCACCGAAGTTGTCGACGGGCTGGCGGCCAACGGCGAAGACGGCAATGGTGCGGTCGAGGCTGCGGTGCGCGCCAAGGTCAAGGCGCTGTGCGACCAGTTCCCGATCTATCCGGGGCTGTAAACCGTCGAGACTGTGGCGCACATGACGCCGCTTCCGCAAACCACTCCGCGCCTCGAACGCCGCCTCGGCGACTGGGCGCGGGCGCGTCTGCCGCTGTGGCTGGCCGAATTCGTCATGTTCGTGCTGAAACAAGGCTGGGCCTGCCTGTTTGGCGGGCTTTTGCTCGCTGCGATCATCGGAACCAAGCGGATCTGGCAGCCCGACTGGCCCATCCAACGCTATGATGCGCTGTTCCTGTTCGCTATTGGCACCCAAGCCCTGTTCCTGTGGACCAGACTGGAGACATGGGAAGAGGCGCGCGTCATCCTGCTGTTCCACCTGACAGGCACCGCGATGGAATGGTTCAAGGTCAATGCGGGATCCTGGGCATACCCTGAACCCGCCCTGTTCAAGATCATGAATGTGCCGCTGTTTTCCGGTTTCATGTATGCCGCTGTCGGCTCTTATATCGCCCGTGTCATTCGCATTTTCGATATGCGTTTCGCCCCCTATCCGCCGATGATCTGGACGTATCTTCTGGCCATCGCGATCTATACAAATTTTTTCGCCCATCACTTCGGCCCCGACATCCGCTACATCCTGATCGCCGCCACC
>JANNKX010000001.1:0-10324 GCA_031396505.1 Rhodobacterales bacterium | reverse complement strand
GGCCGCGTGGCGCGCGTCTGGCCAAAGGTCGGCGTGAAGGGCCATGCCGACGAGGTGCTGGCGGCAGCCAAGGCGCTGTGAGCGGGGCCGAAACCGTGCAGACACTGGCCGGGATGGCGGTTGCCGTCCTGACCACGGCGGAGGGGCGCGCCAAGGCCGCGCTGAGCCGCCGTCTTGCCGCCGACTGGTTTGCTGCCCGCGCGGACGGCACGCCGGTCCCGGTGGGTCGGGCGACGCCGCCCGACCGTCCTGCGAGGCCCGACAGCCCGGCGCTGCTTGACCCGCGGGACATGCCGCGCCGCCGCCCCGGCTCGACGGTCGGTCGAATTGCGCTCCTTCATGCCGTGGCGCATATCGAACTGAACGCGGTGGACCTGCACTGGGACATCATCGCGCGCTTTGCCGAAGTGCCGATGCCGACAGGATTCTACGACGACTGGGTCAAGGCGGCCGACGAGGAATCAAAGCATTTCAATCTGATGTGCGACTGTCTTGAAGCCCGTGGCAGCCACTACGGCGCCCTGCCCGCGCATGCCGGCATGTGGCGCGCGGCAGAAGATACGGCGCGCGATTTCATGGGGCGGCTTGCCGTGGTACCGATGGTGTTGGAGGCGCGCGGTCTTGATGTAACGCCGGGCATGATCGCGGTGTTCACGCGCGCAGGCTTGTCGCAGGCGGTGGCGGCCCTTGAGGTGATCTATGCCGAAGAGGTTTCGCATGTGGCCTATGGATCGAAATGGTTCAACTGGCTGTGCGGGCGCGCGGGCGATGATCCGAAGATCCGTTTTCATGCGCTGGTGCGGCAATATTTTCACGGTGTGCTGCGACCGCCCTTCAATACCGAAAAACGTGCCGAAGCCGGGTTGCCGCCCGATTTCTATTGGCCGCTGGCAGATCAGGCCGTGCCTGACACGGCCTGACGCATCGGCAAGAACCCGCCGATCCCGGCGGGGATACGCCCGCATCGCCGGCACTGCGGTCAATTTTGTTGCAGCGTGGGGTCTGCGTGGGTATCCCATGCGGCAGCACGACGAAAAAAATGGCCCGAGCAGCCAAAGAAACGGAATTGCCCACGTGATCAATCGCATGTCTTACCGGATGAACGCAGCCATTGAACGATGGTTGCCTGAACAGCGCCTGTTTCTGAAGTCCGATACGGAAACGCGGTTCATCCGCCTGCGACCCGCAACCCAGGCCATCGCCATTACCGGGATCACATTGGTCGCGGCATGGAGCATTGTCGCCACGGCGATCGTGCTGATGGACTGGATCAGCGCAGGCAGCACACGCGATCAGGCGGCGCGCCAGCTCGCGGTGTTCGAGGAACGCCTGAACAGCCTGTCCAATGACCGCGATATCCGCGCGGATGAGGCGGCGCGCGCACAGGAACGGTTCAACCTTGCGCTGGAACAGGTATCGGACATGCAAGAACGCCTGCTTGCCAGCGAGGATCGCCGCCGCGAGCTGGAAACCGGCATCGATGTCATTCAGAACACCCTGCGCCGGACGATTGAACAGCGCGACGAGGCACGCGTTTCCGCAGCCGCCGCAAGTCTTGCGCTGGCGGCAGAAACCGGCACCACCCGCACCGATGGCGCACGGGCCGAGGACGCCGAAGCGACACTGGCAATGCTGACATCGGCACTTGGCGATACGGCAACCGAACGCGACCGGATGGAAACCGATGCCGCGCGGGCCGAGACGCGGGTCAGCGATATGGAGGCTGCGGCGCGCAGTCTGCAGGATCGCAACGATGAAATCTTTGCACGGCTGGAAGAAGCCGTCACCATTTCGATGGAGCCGCTGGACAACATGTTCCGCGCGGCAGGTATGTCGCCCGAAGACCTGTTGGATCAGGTCCGCAGCGGTTATTCCGGGCAGGGCGGGCCCCTGTCACCCTTGTCGCTATCCACATCGGGGGCGTTACCCAGCCCCGACGAGGCGCGCGCCAATACCATTCTGGAAGGGTTGGACCGGATGAACCTGTACCGTCTGGCAACCGAACAGGCCCCGCTGGCAATGCCCGTCACCGCCAGCTTTCGCTGGACATCCGGCTTTGGCATGCGGCGCGATCCGAAAGGCTGGGGCAACCGGATGCATGAAGGCGTCGATCTGGCGGGCGCATATGGCACGCCAATCCTTGCCACAGGTGACGGCACGGTGATCCACGCAGGCTGGGACAACGGCTATGGCCGGTCGGTGGAAATCCGTCATGTCAACGGTATCGTCACGCGCTATGCGCATATGTCCGAACTTCGTGTGGATGTCGGTCAAAATGTATCGCGCGGCCAGCAGATCGGTGATATGGGCAATTCAGGCAGGTCAACTGGCACGCACCTGCACTATGAAATCCTGATCGGGGGTTCGCCTGTGAACCCCATGACGTTTATAAAGGCAGGCCAAGATGTTTTCTAAAAGCCGCATCAACGAACCCGGCACCAAACAACCTGAAGGGGAAAAGCCCAAGATGGCCGATACCACAAAACCATCCATGGACTTCACACCACCTGCATCACGCGGCAAGGCGGGCACATCTGTTCTGTCGGCTGACCTTACCGTCGTCGGCAACCTGAAAACCGCGGGCGACATTCAGGTCGAAGGCACGGTCGAAGGCGATATCCGCGCGCATCTTCTGACGGTCGGCGAAACCGCCACCATCCGGGGCGAGATCATGGCAGACGATATCGTGGTCAATGGCCGCGTGATCGGGCGCGTGCGGGGCCTTAAGGTACGCCTGACATCGACTGCACGGGTTGAGGGTGATATCATCCACAAGACAATCGCAATTGAATCGGGCGCGCATTTCGAAGGCTCGGTTCAGCGTCAGGAAGACCCTCTGGCCACCAGCCGCCCGGCGCTTGCCGCCCCGGCCCCGACAGCAACCTTCACAGACAGCAGCAAATCCGAAGCATGACACGTCGGATGGGCAATATTGCCCATCTTTCGTTCAAGACCGGGGATGGGCAAATTGCCCATCCTACTTTTTTTCGTCAGTCCAGATCTTGTGCATCGGCGCGGCCCTTGCCAGACGCACCAAGCGCCAGCGTTGCCGCCATGAACCGGTCCAGATCGCCATCCAGCACGCCGCCGGTGTCAGACGTCTCGAACCCCGTGCGCAGGTCCTTGACCATCTGATAGGGTTGCAGCACGTAAGACCGGATCTGGTTGCCCCAGCCTGCATCGCCCTTGTTTTCATGCGCCTCGTTGATCGCCGCGTTCCGTTTGTCCAACTCCATCTGATACAGACGGCTTTTCAGCGCTTTCATCGCAATATCGCGGTTCTGATGCTGCGATTTCGTCGATGACGTGACCACAATACCCGATGGAAAATGGGTGATACGCACCGCCGAATCCGTCTTGTTGACGTGCTGGCCCCCTGCCCCGGTGGACCGATACGTATCGATGCGGATATCCTTGTCCTGCACATCAATCTCGATGTTGTCATCCACCACCGGATAAACCCAGACCGAACAGAAAGACGTGTGCCGCCGCGCCGCGCTGTCATACGGGCTGATCCGCACAAGGCGGTGCACGCCGCTTTCAGATTTCAGCCAGCCATAGGCGTTATGCCCGCTGATCTTGTAGCCAACCGATTTGATCCCCGCCTCTTCACCCGGCGATTCCGATTGCATTTCAACGGTGTATCCCTTGCGTTCGGCCCAACGCACATACATCCGCGCCAGCATGGATGCCCAGTCACAACTTTCCGTGCCGCCCGCGCCTGCGTTGATCTCAAGGAAGGTGTCGTTGCTGTCGGCCTCGCCATCCAGCAGCGCCTCTAACTCCTTGGCCGCCGCAATCACCGTCAGATCGCGCAGCGCACCCTCAGCCTCGGCCACAATGCCCGCGTCACCTTCTGCCTCGCCCATGTCGATCAGTTCGACGTTGTCGCGCAAGCCGCCGTCGATCAGCCGGTAAGTCGACAGCGCATCCATCAGCATCTGCCGTTCGCGCATCAGCTTTTGCGCCTTGGCGGGGTCGTTCCACAGATCGGGTGCCTCGATCAGCGCATCGAACTCTTCCAACCGATGCGGTGCCATTTCAAGATCCATCCGCTGCCCCAGCAGGGTCAGGGTTTTACGGATCGCATCAATATGATTTTGCGTCTCAGCGCGCATGGGAGCGTCCTTTGTGCATCTCGGAGGGGTGATAGCGGCAGTTGCGCGGGCGGGCAAGGCGTGCGCCGTCAGTAAAGCCCGCCTGAACTGAGCGTGCCGAAGTCGGCCTTGCGTGGCACCACCAGCGCCTCGCCGGTGGATGTGGTCACCGTCGCACTGCTGGCACCGGTCACACCATCGGATTCACCATAGGCAAACAACGGCAGGTTCGATCCCATGCCAAAGCCGCCATCGACGATGATGTTGCCAAGGCCCGCCAGATACTCTTCGCCTTCACGGAAATATTCGGCCACCACATTGTCGCCGCTTGCCCCGTCGCCCAGACGCGCGCCGGTAAAACGGTCGATGTTCACGAAATACCCGCCGGGCGGCACGGCAAATTCAGACCCGCCATACCGCGCCACGGCGTCTTCCATGAAATCCTGAAACACCGGCACACACAACGTGCCGCCATAGGCAGATTCGCCAAGACTGCGCGGCTGATCATAGCCGATGTAACACCCCGCCACGATGTTGGACGAATAACCGATGAACCATACATCCTTGGCGTCATTCGTTGTGCCGGTCTTGCCTGCAATCGGCACCGGCAGATTGATGCCACTGGCCGATCCGCGCTGCACCACGCCCTGCATCATCGATGTCAACTGATACGCCGTGATTGCATCCATCACGCGTTCACGGTCGGCCACCACTGTCGGCTCTGCCCCGCCCGGCAGATCAAGATCGGTGCAATCTTCGCAAATCCGCTGATCATGGCGATAGATCGTGCGGCCATAGCGATCCTGCACCCGGTCCACCAGTGTGGGTTCCACCCGTTCACCGCCGTTGGCAAACATCGCGTAGGCCGCCACCATCTTGAACAACGTGGTTTCCTGCGCGCCAAGGGCATTGGCCAGAAACGGGTTCATCGGATCATAAACGCCAAAGCGTTCGGCATAGCCCGCCACCGTTTCCATCCCAATTTCCTGCGCAATCCGCACCGTCATCAGGTTGCGTGACTGTTCGATCCCGGTGCGCAGGGGCGTCGGGCCGTAAAACTTGTTCGACGAATTCTTCGGCGTCCACAACCCCTGCGGCGTGTTCACCTCGATGGGTGCATCGACCACGATTGTGGCCGGGCTGAACCCGCTGTCCAATGCCGCTGCATACACAAAGGGTTTGAACGACGATCCGGGCTGGCGCGTCGCTTGCGTGGCGCGGTTGAACACCGAAAATTGATAGCTGAACCCGCCCTGCATCGCCAGCACGCGGCCCGTGTTCACGTCCATCGCCATGAACGCGCCCTGCACTTCGGGCACCTGCCGCGCAGACCAGCGCACGAAACTGTCATCCTCATCCGACGTCACGCGCCGCACGTGTATCACGTCGCCCGGTTTGAAATTGTCGACGAAAGACCCGGCCATCCAGTCGATATCATCACGGGGAATGATCTGGCGCTCGGCGTCCGTTTCGGCCACGCCTTCAATGCCGATGCGCATTTCGTCTTCGCCGACATCAAACACCACCGCCGGATACCAGCCGACAATGTCGCGCGCGACCTGCACATCAACCAGCGCCACACGCCATGTGCCATCCGACAAGGTTTCCAATGGCAGCTTCAGCCCCGTGCCGCGCCAGCGCCCAAGGCCCCGGTCATACCGTTCAAGACCGCGGCGCAGCGCCGATGCCGCCGCCGCCTGCAATTCCTGATCCGCCGTCGCACGGATGGTCAGGCCGCCGCCAAAGAATTCCTGTTCGCCAAAGGTGCCTGACAATTGCCGCCGGATTTCATCGGTAAAATAGTCGCGGGGCGGCAGGCTTTCGCGAAAGGCCGGATAGTCGCCGTTCTGCACCGACCGCAGCGGGGTTGCCGCTTCGGCTGCGGCGACCTCTTCGGTGATGTATCCATCCTCGGCCATACGACCAAGCACATAGGCCCGCCGTTCCAGCGCGTATTCCCTGTTGCGTACCGGGTGTATTTCCGATGGTTTCTTGGGCAGGGTCGCAAGATAGGCGGCCTCGGCCGGGGTCAGTTCTGCCAGGGTCTTGTTGAAATACGTCTGTGCTGCAGCCGCCACGCCATAGCTGTTCTGGCCCAAGAAAATCTCGTTCAGATACAACTCAAGGATCTTCTCCTTCGTCAGCGTTTCTTCCAGCCGGGTCGCAAGGATGATCTCCTTGATCTTGCGTTCCGCCGTGCGTCCGCCGTCAAGAAGGAAGTTCTTCATCACCTGCTGCGTGATGGTCGAAGCCCCCCGCACATTGCCGCCACGCGACACGATCGCATCGCGCAACGCATTCACCATCGACCCCACGTCATAGCCGTTGTGGGTAAAGAAATGCTGATCCTCTGCACTGACGAACGCATGGATCACCAGATCGGGGATATCCTCGATCGGCACAAACAACCGCCGTTCTTCGGCGAATTCGTCGATCATGCGGCCTTCGCCGGAATAGATGCGGCTAATGGTGGGGGGCGTATATTGCGCGAGGCTTTCATGGCTCGGCAGGTCGCGCGAATAGGCATAGAAAATCGCACCGATGGTCAGCGCGCCAAACAGCACACCCATCGTGACCATCGTAAAGATGCCACCAAAAAACGACCCGATAAACCGTATCACACGCCAGCCCCTTTGCCTGATACGTCCTTATACGCCGATGAATGCGGCAAGGTCAAAACGATGCCGTGACCGTCGTCGCATTATTGCCATTTCAACGCCGACAACGCGGCATCTTCTGCAGCCCACGCGGTCAGTCCCGCCACAATTGCCCCGGTCATCGCGCTGCGCCAGTTTTCATCGCGCAGCCGCGCCAGATCGCGGTCGGATGACAAAAAGCCCAGCTCGATCAGGACGGATGGAATATCCGGCGTCTTCAGCACCGAAAAGCCCGCCTGTTGCCGTGGATGGCGATGCATCCGCAAATCCGCCGCCTTGATCGCCAATTCCAGCGCAAGTGCCAGCCGGTCGATGCGGGGCGCGGTTTCCGTGCGCGCCATGTCCATCAACACCGCTGCCACCAGATCATCCTGTGCCGACAGATCAATCCCCGCCAGCAGATCATCGCGGTCATGCCGTTCGGCCAGCGCAAGGGCCGCCTCATCGCTCGCGTCCGACGACAGCGTATAAATCGTGGCCCCCACAGCCTCGCCCTCTTCCAATGCATCGGCATGCAGGGATACGAACACATGCGCCCCCGCCGCCCGCGCGATGGATGACCGGGTTTCCAGTGGCACGAACACATCCTCGTCGCGCGTCAACACGACCTGAAAACCGCCGTTCCGCAGCAGCGCCTCTTTCAATTCGCGCGCGAAGGTCAGCATCAGGTCGGCCTCGGTGTCACCATCGCGTTGCGCACCCGGATCGATGCCGCCATGACCGGGGTCCAACACCACCACCAGCGGGCCGGTGCCGCGCGCCACTGGCGGCGGCACATCGGCAGCATCGGGCAGCGCCCAATCGGCCGGTTCCGGCGTATTGGCGCGGGCTGCAAAATCCGCCGCACTGGCCGGCACAAGCGTCACCTCCACCGCCGTGCCATTGCCGGTGATCATGCCCGCACGCGCAACGACCATCGGTTCGGAAAGTTCCAACACCAGCCGCGACCAGCCCGGACGGAACGTGCCCGCACGCAGATCGCCGATTTGCGCCGCGTCACGCGCAACCCCTTCAATCCCGGTCCAGTCAACCTCGCGGAAATCCAGGATCACGCGCGGGGGCCCGTTCAACAGGCGCACGCGCCATGGTACGGGTTGCGACAGGCCAAGGCGCACCACGACGCTGCCCGCGTCGTTGCGCATTGACGACGCGGCAACATCAAGCCGTGCCAGGCCCGACAATTCCTGCGCCAATGCCCCGCAGCACAGGCACATTGCCAACACTGCCGCCAAAACCGCCCGCATCCCCGCCCCGTTCTTTGTTATTCTGCCCTTGCCCGAATATCCGCCCTGTGCCCGCAAAAGTAAACGCCGGATGCGGGGGGCACCCCGCTCACATCATCGGGAGCAGGGGCCGCACCGCTTGCCAACCGCCCGCCCCTCGCCCATGGTGCGACAAACGCGAAACGGAGCCGCCATGCGCCTTGCCCTTGCCCTCACTGCCCTGCTTGCAACCCCGGCAATGGCCGAGATGACACCCGATGAACGGGCCGCCTTTCGCGACGAAGTCCGCACATACCTGATGGAAAACCCAGAAGTCATCGTCGAGGCGATGAACGCCCTGCAGGCGCGTCAGGATGCCGAGGCCGCATCGCGCGACGCAGCCCTGCTGGCCGCCAACCTTGATGCGCTGGTCAACGATGGCGCATCGTGGGTCGGCGGCAACCCCGACGGTGATATCACCGTCGTCGAATTCATGGATTATCGCTGTGGCTATTGCCGCAAAGCCCATGCCGAGGTGAATGCACTGGTCGGCGGCGACGGCAACATCCGCTACGTATTGAAAGAATTGCCGATTCTCGGGCCGGATTCTTTGCTGGCCGCGCAATTCGCCATTGCGGTGCAACAATTGCACGGGCCCGATCCGTACAAACAGGCGCATGATGCCCTGATGACCATGCGCGCCGAAATCACCTCCGAAGTGCTGGCCAACCTTGCGACCGACCTCGGGCTTGACCCGGCCCCCGTGATGGCCCGCATGGCTGGCCCCGAAGTGCGCGCGGTGATCGACGCAAACCATGCCCTTGCCACGGTGATGGAGGTGAACGGCACGCCAACCTTCGTGGTGGGCGACACGCTTCTGCGCGGTTACTTGCCGCTGGAGGATATGCGCAGCCTCGTGGCAGATGAACGGGCTGGCTGAATTACAGGCAAACACCGCCGTGCAACACATCAACTTCGGTGACGATCCCGTTGTTTTCACGCCATAAAACCCGCCACACGACATTGCATGGAAAGCCAAATCTTTCGATTTCGCCATAGCCATCCAGAATGTCGAAACCTTCATCTGTCAGGCGCGCGACCATATCAGGCAATGGCGTTCCCGGCGGAAACGCGTCCGTGACGCGGGCACGGAACGCCTGCTCAACCGCCTCAAAGGTCGGCCCACGCCGTGATGGTCCGTCGATCAGCGGTTCGGCAAGCGCCGCGCAGGGCAACAAAATTGCAATCAGGGCAACGCTACTCAGCCGCATCGCTCAAAGCCTCAAGTTCGGACGCCTTTTTCTCGACCAGTTCCACGATGTGATCAACCATCTTTTCATTGCTGAGCTTGTGATCCTGCTTGCCCGCAAGATACACCATGCCTGACCCCGCCCCGCCACCCGTAAAGCCGATATCCGTCATCAGTGCCTCGCCCGGCCCGTTCACAACGCAGCCGATGATCGACAGAGACAGGCTGGTCGTGATATGCGCCAACCGGTCTTCCAGGGCCTGTACCGTCTTGATCACGTCAAACCCCTGCCGCGCGCAGGACGGGCAGGAAATGATTGTCACCCCCCGGTGCCGCAGGCCAAGGGATTTCAGAATTTCAAAGCCGACCTTCACCTCTTCCACTGGGTCCGCCGACAGCGACACGCGGATCGTGTCGCCGATGCCGTTCCATAACAGGTTGCCAAGGCCAATGGCCGATTTCACCGTGCCCGACACCAGCCCCCCCGCCTCGGTAATCCCCAGATGGATCGGCGCGTCCGTCACATCCGCCAGTTGCTGATATGCGGCAGCGGCCATGAACACATCGGATGCCTTGACGCTGATCTTGAATTCGTGAAAATCATTGTCCTGCAACAGCTTGATATGGTCCATCCCGGATTCGACCATCGCATCCGGGCAAGGCTCGCCATATTTGTCCAGCAAGTGCTTTTCCAAAGATCCTGCGTTCACCCCGATGCGGATGGAACAGCCGTGATCCTTGGCCGCGCGCACCACCTCGGCCACGCGTTTGGCGTCCCCGATGTTGCCCGGATTGATCCGCAGGCAGGCAGCCCCCGCCTCCGCCGCCTCGATCGCGCGTTTGTAGTGGAAATGGATGTCGGCCACGATGGGCACGGGGCTTTCCGCCACGATCGCGCGCAGGGCGAACGTGCTTTCCTTGTCGGGCGTCGATACCCGCACGATATCGGCCCCCGCAATCGCCGCACGCTGAATCTGGGCAATCGTCGCCGCCACATCGGTGGTCAGCGTGTTGGTCATGGTCTGCACCGAGATCGGTGCATCACCCCCCACGGCCACGCGGCCAACCATGATCTGGCGCGACTTGCGGCGGTAAATGTTCTTCCACGGGCGAATGGTG
>JANNKX010000390.1:0-3743 GCA_031396505.1 Rhodobacterales bacterium | reverse complement strand
AGACCGGCATCGGCAAAGGCAGCAATCAGCGCGTCACGGTATTCGGCCGACAGGGTGCGTCCGGCGGCAAAATAGACCTGCGCTGTCATGCAATCATCTTTCGTTTTCTGGGTGCCCACATCGGCTATCTGCTGGCATCAGCGCGGGCGGTGAATATGGGCCGATTGCACCAGCCCGAAGGCCACCATGATCACCAGCATCGCTGATCCGCCATAAGACAGCAACGGCAATGGCACGCCGACAACCGGGGCCATGCCCATCACCATTGACAGGTTGACGGCAAGATACAGAAAAAAGTTCGCGGCCACACCAAGGGTCAGAAGGCTGGCGAAACGGTCTTTGTTTTGCAAGGCAGAGACGACGCAGAACAGGATGATCAGGCCATAGAGCAACAGCAGGGAGAAGGCACCGACAAAGCCGAATTCTTCGGCCAATGTCGTAAAGATGAAATCCGTATGCTTTTCGGGCAGGAAGTTCAGCCGGCTTTGCGTGCCCTGCATAAAGCCTTTGCCGGTCCAGCCACCCGATCCAAGGGCGATCTTGGCCTGAATGATGTTGTAGCCCGCACCCAAGGGATCGGCGGTCGGATCAAGAAACGTGTCGATGCGCGCATACTGATAATTGTGCAGAAACTGCCACGGCGTGCCGCGCAAGGTGAAGACCGACGTGATGGCCCCCGCCGCGATGGCCCCGACGGCCACAAAATACCACAGGTTCACGCCTGCGATGAAACACACAACCGCGCCGACCATCAGCAGCATCATCGCGGTGCCAAGGTTGGGCTGCATCAGCACAAGGGCCGTGGGCACAAGGATCATCAGCACAGGAATGGCCACCCACAAAGGACGCGAGGTGCGCTTGGCATCCAGCCAGTCGTAGTAGGCAGCGAGCATCATCACGAGGGTGAACTTCATCATCTCGGACGGTTGCAGGCGGATAAAGCCAAGGTCGATCCAGCGTTGCGCACCCATGCCGATATCACCAAAGAATTCAACGGCGAGCAGCAGTGCGATGGATACCAGATAAGCCACACCGGCGACGTTGCGCCAGAACCAGATCGGCACGAAAGCCACGATGAACATCAGCACAAAGCCGACGCCGAAACGCTGCATTTGATCGCGCGCCCAGGGGTCAAGATCGCCCCCTGCGACGGAGTACAGCATCAAAAAACCGACGGCGGCGACGGCAACCACCACCAGAACCAGCGCCCAGTTGACGTAAAACACCTTGGACAGGCCGGTCGGCATGCTTTTGACGCGGTATTCCAGAAAGCTCATGGTTGCGACCTCTTACGCACGGCTCGCCCCCGGTTCGGGTGCGGATGGCGGGCGCAGGACCAGCTCGTTCAGCAGGGTTTCAATACGCCCGCGCTGATCCTTGGGGTAGGCCTCAAGTGGGGGCATGCCACCCGACATGGCGCGCAGGATGATGTCGCGCGCGATGGGTGCTGCGGCCAGTGATCCGCCGCCGCCATGTTCAACGACGACAGACACGGCATATTTGGGGTTGTCATAAGGCGCATAGCCAACAAACAGCGCGTGATCGCGGCGTTCCCATGGCAGGTCATCATTGGACACCACGCCGCGCGCGCGTTCGGCCGCGGTGATGTTGCGGACCTGACTGGTGCCGGTCTTGCCAGCCATGATCATCGTCTCATCCACGATGCGTGACGATTTGGCGGTGCCGCGCGCGCCCATGGTCACCGCGTGCATGCCCTGCTGGACGGCGCGCAGGATACCTGCATCAATGTTCAGCGTGGGGGCATCTGGCACGGGCAGCAATTGTCCGTCAATCGCGCGGATCAGGCGGGGCGATACGGCGCGCCCGGTGGCGATACGCGCTGTCATCACCGCCTGCTGCAGCGGTGATGTCAGCACATACCCCTGCCCGATCGAAGCGTTGATGGTGTCACCGATGCGCCAGTCCTGCTGATAGCTGGCCTGTTTCCAGTCCTTGTTGGGCATCGTGCCTTCGGCAATCGCCGACATCGGCAGATCGTGCCGCACCCCGAGGCCAAGGCTTTTGCCCATCTCGGCCATCTTGTCGATGCCGACCTTTTGCGCGATTTCATAGAAATAGACATCGCAGCTTTCGGCCAGCGCGCGTTCAAGGTTGCACGACCCGTGCCCGCCGCTTTTCCAGCAGTGAAAGCGGGTGTCGCCGTATTCGATATAGCCGGGACAGTATTCGGTGCTTTCGGGGGTGGTCACACCGTTCGCCATGGCGGCAAGGGCGGTGACCATCTTGAAGGTTGATCCGGGCGGGTAGACGCCCTGCACGGTCTTGTTGGCAAGGGGGCGGTGGTCATCGTCCAGCAGGAAAGAGTAGTCGGTCTGCGAAATGCCGCGCACGAACAGGTTGGGGTCAAACGACGGCGACGACGCTATGGCGATCAGATCACCGTTCGTCACATCCATCACGACGGCGGCGGCGGATTCGTTGCCCAGCCGGGCCTGGGCAAAGTTCTGCACATCGGCGTCGATGGTCAGCATGATGTCGGCACCGGGCACGCCATCCACGCGTTCCAGTTCGCGCATCACGCGACCAACGGCATTCACCTCGATGCGTTTGTTGCCCGCAGTGCCGCGCAGCACGTCTTCCTGCCAACGTTCGACCCCGATCTTGCCGATCTGGAACTTTGGAATCGACAGCACGGGGTCGGGGTTTTCCAGACCTTCAAGGTCTTTCTCGCTGACCGGGCCGACATAGCCCACGACATGCGCAAAATCGCCCACCAGCGGATAGGTGCGTGACAGGCCGACCTCGGGCGATACACCGGGCAGCGACGGAGCATTGAGGGCGACGCGGGAAAAATCCTCCCACGGCAGGCGGTCTTTGACGATGATGGGCACAAACGGGCTGGAGCGGTCAACCTCGGCCAGCGTCTTTTCGATGTCTTCGGGCATCAGCGGAATGACATGCGACAGGCGGGCCAGTACACCCGGCACATCGCCTGCATCTTCGCGCGTGATGATGATGCGATAGTTTTGTTCGTTGCCGGCAATCAGTTTGCCATTGCGATCAAGGATCAGGCCGCGGTTTGGCGGGATCAGGCGGATATTCACGCGGTTTTCTTCGGCCAGCAGGCGGAATTCATCGGCCTGATCGACCTGCATGTAGCGCATGCGCGCGCCCAGGACGGCCATGAACGCGGCCATCGACCCACCCAGAAGCAGCCCGCGCCGGGTGATGGTGCGCGCACTGTCTTCGTTATCGCGCGGGGTCCGCCTCATAGCCGCCTTCCGTAACTGTCAACTTCGCCTGTCGCGGGTTTTCTGAGGTCAAGCAGGAACGATGACAAGACCACAACCAAGGGATAACACAGGATTGACCAGATTGTCTGCATCAGCACAAAGCCGAAGCCGGGTTGCGGCAACAGGACGGTTGCGAACACCACGCGGTTGATGATCAGCAGTGCCATCATCAACCCGGCAGCCAGCAACCATTCGACACCAAAGCTGAGCTCGCGCGTCAGCGCGGCACGCGAGCGCAAAAACTCGGTCGCCATCAGCACAAGGGCGGCCCATAGGCCGGGGGGGCGCAGCAGGATCATGTCCTCGACCAGAAACACCACTGCAATCAGCACCGCAGGCAGATAATCGGGGCGGCGCATGACCCATGCAAGCGTCAGGCCTAGCAAGATATCGGGGCCGGGCCATGGGCGAGGTTCGACACCAAAGGGGGCAAGGGTCCAGTTCGGGATGGCCGACCACGGAAAGCTGTCATTGCTGGTGCCAAGGGGC
>JANNKX010000328.1:0-31232 GCA_031396505.1 Rhodobacterales bacterium | reverse complement strand
GGGAAATCTTCTTTCGGCAGCGTGGCCAGACTGAACGTCGACCGCCCCGCCGCAATCGTCAGCCGCCCGGTTGCCGCATCCTCGGCCAGCGACACCAGCGCGCCGTCGGGCAGTTTGCGCACGATCTCATGCAGCATCACTGCCGATACCGTCGTCGATCCGGGCCGTTCCACCATCGCAGGCGCGCGGTCCAGCACTTCGATATCCAGATCGGTCGCGCGGAAACTGACCTGCGCGCCTTCCGCCTCGATCAGCACATTGGCCAGGATCGGGATCGTGTTGCGCCGCTCCACAACCGATTGCGCCTGCCCCAGCGCCTTGAGCAGCGTACCGCGTTCAATGCTGATCTTCATCGTCTGTCCCCCAGTCAGTCGCCCAGTCAGTCGCCCAGTCTGTCACCCAGTCTGTCACCCAGTCTGTCACCCGCGATCCGGCCCCCATGCGGGGAGGCCGAACCTATCCACTTTTCAGCCGTTCTCAAGCGTTTTGGTGATGGCCCGGTCGATTTGCAGGCCCATCAGCCCTGCAAATGCCGCCGCAGCATCTGCAGATCATCGGCCATCTGCGAATCCGTCGCCATCAGCTCTTCGATCTTGCGGATACCGTGCATGATCGTCGTATGATCGCGCCCGCCAAACCGCCGCCCGATTTCCGGCAATGACCGCGGCGTCAGCTGTTTGGCCAGATACATTGCAATCTGCCGGGGCCGCGCAATCGTGCGCAGGCGTTTCGGCCCCACCATATCCGACAGGCGCACGTTGTAATGTTCCGCCACGCGCCGCTGGATTTCCTCGATCGTGACCTTGCGGTCGGATGCGCGCAGAATGTCTGACAGGCAATCCTGCGTCAGTTCCAGATTGATCTCGCGCCCCACAAGGCTCGCGAACGCAAACAACCGTGTCAGCGCGCCTTCCAGCACGCGCACATTCGTTGTGATGCGATGCGCCAGAAACTCCAGCACGCCATCCGCAATCACAAGGCCCCGATACTGCCCCCGGTAATATTCCGCCTTTTGTTGCAGGATGCCCAGCCGCAATTCGTAATCCGTCGGATGCAGGTCCACCACCAGCCCGCATTGCAACCGGCTTTTGATCCGGTCTTCCATATCCTTGATCTCGCCCGGCGCGCGGTCTGCCGAAATCACGATCTGTTTGTGCTGGTCCACCAGCGCGTTGAAGGTATGAAAGAATTCCTCCTGCGTGCTGTCCTTGCCTGCGATGAATTGCACATCGTCCACCATCAGCACGTCAACCGACCGAAAGATGCTTTTGAAATCCATCACCGACCGGTCGCGCAGCGATTGCACAAAGCGGTACATGAACTGTTCCGCCGACAGATACAGCACCCTGAGGTCCGGCTGCCGCACGCTTAATTCATGCGCAATCGCATGCATCAGATGGGTTTTGCCCAAACCGACCCCGCCATACAGGAACAGCGGGTTAAACGTCACCGGCCCGCCTTCGGCCACGCGCCGCGCGGCTGCATGTGCAAGCTCGTTCGGCTTGCCCACCACGAAACTGTCAAAGGTAAAGCGTGCATCCAACGGCGCGCTCGGCAGATCGTCGTCGGCCCGCCGCGGGCTGCGCTCCGGCGCGCGCCGCGCGGGCTTCGGGTCAACCCCGTTGACCGCCGCCTGCACCACCACGAATTCCAGCCGTTCCACATCCGCGCCCACATCATTCATATGCGTCTGAATGTGGTCGCCGTAATTGCGTTTGACCCAATCCCCGAAAAACGTCGTCGGCACCTCAAAGCGTGCCGTCCCGTTTTTCAGATGTGCCAGTGTCAGGGGTTCGATCCAGGTCGCAAAATTGTTCTTGCCAACACGCTTCAGAAGCTCGGCTTTTACCTTTACCCACGTCTCGTTCGTCATTCTGTCCAACCTGTATCCAGCCATGCACGCAAGGCGTTTGTCCTGCGTCGTCCCGTCGCGAACACCGATATGGGGCCCAACCCTTGCGGGCGGCCATCACAGATACAAACATGCCAAATCACCAAGGCCAAACGGGCCTTCGTGTTCAGACGCAAGTCATGGATGCGTTCCCGCAGACCACGCCAGCACAAGGACCGGACAACGTTTTCTTCACTGGTGCGGGTTCAGTTTAGCAGCTGCCCACACACGCACGTCGCCCCACCCTGTCATGTCCCCCATAACGAAGTGAATCGCTCTGGTGACGGTAACAAGCCGGTGATGGACTGCGCAACTGATCTTACGGCTTGACAGTGCTTTCGGCAGGCGAATCCGAAGGGCAGTGCAAATGCGCAACGCACCGCCTGAAAACGGCTTCTCCAAAAGAAAAAGCGCGCCCACACGGACGCGCCATTCTTGACAAAGCCTGCAAAGTTCAGACGGCCGCGACGGCCTTCACGCGCGACGCAAGGCGCGACATTTTACGGGCAACGGTGTTCTTGTGCAGCACGCCTTTCGACACACCGCGCGCCAGTTCCGGCTGAACGGCCTTCAATGCGGCGGCGGATGCGGCCTGATCGCCGGACGCAATCGCCTCTTCGACTTTGCGCAGGAAGGTGCGGATACGCGAACGGCGGGCCTTGTTCACGGCATAGCGGGCCTCGGATTGACGGGCGCGTTTTTTGGATTGGGCGGTATTTGCCATGGATCAGATTTCCTAAGGGTCAGTTACATATCTGTGCGTAAAAGCCCCAAGGCCCCGTTCATCCAACGGGAATCGAATCTGCCTGGTGCGGGCTCACACGCATGTCTGCGCGGCCTATACGCAAAGGTTTTGTGAAAGGAAAGGGAAAAAACCCGGCATCTCCTTTTCGCGTGTTCCTACTTGTCGCGGAACTGTGGCTGGCGCTTTTCCAGAAACGCCGCCATCCCTTCTTTCTGATCCTCGGTTGCAAACAGCCCGTGGAACAGGCGGCGTTCAAACAGCAACCCTTCGGTCAGGGTGGTTTCCTGCGCGCGGTTCACCGCCTCTTTGACCGCCATCGCCGTCAGCGCCGATTTTTCCGCGATTCGGCGCGCAGCCTTCATCGCCTCCTCGATCAGATTGGCGCTTGGGACCACCCGGCTGACAAGGCCCGAACGTTCCGCCTCGGCGGCATCCATATTGCGGCCCGTCAGGTGCATATCCATCGCCTTGGATTTGCCCACACACCGCGTCAGGCGCTGCGTGCCGCCAAGGCCCGCGACAATGCCAAGGTTGATCTCCGGCTGGCCGAATTTCGCACTCTCCGCCGCGATGATGAAATCGCACATCATTGCCAACTCGCAGCCGCCGCCCAGCGCATAACCCGCCACCGCCGCAATGATTGGTTTGCGCACGCGCAGGATACGATCCGCCTCGGCACCCAGCGGGTCGTCGCGGAACATGTCCACAAAGCCCAGCTTGGCCATTTCGCGCACATCTGCGCCCGCAGCAAAGGCCTTGTCCCCGCCCGTCAGCACGATGCAGCGCACCTTGTCATTGCGGTCGGCGGCCACCAGCGCATCGGCCAATTCGTGCAGCATCTTGTGGTTCAGGGCGTTCATCGCATCAGGCCGGTTCATCCGGATCAACGCCACATAATCCTCGATCTCGACGATCAGCGTTTCATAGGCCATCTGGTTGCTCCGGTTGATCCCCGACGCGCGTCATAGCAGCCGCCACGCGCCCCGCCAAGCTACCTCTGACACATCGGGCAATAGAACGACGATCGCCCCGATTGCACCACGCGCCCCACCGTGCCGCCGCAGCCCGGCTTGGCGCAGGGCTGGCCTTCGCGGTCATAGACATGGAAACTGTGCTGGAAATAACCCAGTTCCCCATCTGTCTGGCGGTAATCGCGCAACGAAGACCCGCCCGCCTCAATCGCCTCGGTCAAGACCTGCCGGATGATCGGCACCAGCCCCCGCACCCTTTTTGCCGCCAACTGGCCCGCCCGGCGTGTCGGGCTGATCCCGGCCCGGAACAGCACCTCGCAGACATAGATATTGCCCAAACCCGCGATGATATGCTGATCCAGCAGCGCCGACTTGATCGGCGTATTACGCCCCTTCAGACGCGCCACCAGATAATCCTCGTCAAAGCCGTTGCCCAATGGTTCCGGCCCCAAGGCCGCCAGCAACGGGTGGGCCTCTGCCCCCTCCGTCGCCATCAGGTCCATCGCGCCGAACCGCCGCGCGTCATTGAATGTCACCCGCGCGCCCGATGACATATCCAGCACCACATGGTCGTGTTTTGCCGGGGCAGGGTGATCGTGGTGAAACACCCCCAAAGCAGCCCCCGAAATCAACATCCGCCCCGACATCCCCAGATGCACCAGCAGCGTCTCACCCGACGCCAGATCCGCCAGAATGTATTTCGACCGCCGCCGCAGCGCCATCACCCGCTGCCCCGTCAGCCGTGCCGCCATGCCTGCCGGAAACGGCCAGCGCAGCCCGTCGCGGTTCACATGCGCCACCGCAATGACCTGCCCCTCCATCACGGGGATCAGGCCACGGCGTACCGTTTCAACCTCGGGCAGTTCCGGCATTGCGCGCGTCATTCCGTGTCAGGACTTCGGCCACAAATGTCAGAAAACCCGGCATCCCCACAAGGTGTTTCAACAGCTTCACCCGCCCGCCCTTGGAAAATGCCAGCACGTATTGATAATTCTGGTCATCATCAATGCCCAGCAGATCGTCCCACGCATAGACCCTGCGCCAGAACAGGAACCGCGTCAGGATCATCACATGCCGATCCACCCGCAATTCATAGCTGAACACCTCGATCATCCCGATCACCACCCCCGTCGTGATGATCCACGGGATCACCCCTTGCGTCGGCAGGAACCCCGTATCCGCAAAACCGCCCGTCCACAGCAACACCAGAAACAAACTGCTCAGCCCAAGCGAGATGATCCGCAACCCCGGCGTCGTCTTCATTTCGATCGTGTCGATCGTCACCCGTGGTGCCGCATTTTCACCCAGCGTCGCAATCAAAGACAAATCACCCCGCAACGGTTGCGCCACCCGTGACATCGCCGTGCGCCCCAGCCGGTTGCCCAGCGGCGCATGCCGTTCGCGGGCCCGCGCCCGTGCCCAGACGCCAATTGCCACCGATCCGAACACCACAGCAGGGATCATCCAGAAGTACTGCGTCAATGTGGCAATCTCGGCCATGGGCGTCCCGTCGTCGTTATGTTGTTTTCCTCTGTCCGCGCTATGTATATGCCGAAGGCGGCAAATATTGGGCGCAACCGTGATGACAAAAGACGAAAATCAGACCACGCATTTCGGCAATCAGACCGTTCCCGAAGCGGAAAAGGCCGGTATGGTGCATGGCGTCTTTACGCGTGTGGCATCCAAATACGACGTCATGAATGATCTGATGTCCGGCGGTGTGCATCGTTTGTGGAAAGACGCGATGATGGATTGGCTGGTGCCCCGCCCCGGGCAGCGCCTGCTGGATGTGGCGGGCGGCACCGGTGATGTGGCGTTCCGGTTCCTCAAACGCGCGCCCGGCGCGTCTGCCGTCGTGCTGGATATGACCGAATCGATGCTGATCGCTGGCCGCAAACGCGCCGAGGCTGATCGGCTGGCAGGCAACCTGGATTGGGTTGTGGGCGATGCCATGGCCCTGCCATTTCCCGCAAACAGCTTTGATGCCTATACCATCAGCTTTGGTATCCGCAACGTCACCCGGATCGCCGATGCGCTGAGCGAGGCGTTTCGCGTGCTGCGTCCCGGTGGCCGTCTGATGGTGCTGGAATTCAGCCGTATCCCAAATGATCTGCTGCAAAAGGCCTATGATCTGTATTCCTTCAACGTCATTCCCGTGATGGGGCAGGTCGTGACAGGGGACCGTGACAGTTATCAATACCTTGTCGAAAGCATCCGCAAATTCCCCGATCAGGAAACCTTCGCCGGAATGATCCGCAAAGCGGGCTTTGATCAGGTCAAATACCGCAACATGACACTGGGTGTCGCCGCCCTGCATTCCGGGTGGAAGATCTGACGTGAGGGGCCCCCACAATATCATCCGCCTCGTGCGCACGCTGGCCACGCTGGAACGCACGGGCGCAATAGGGGTCGTGCTTGAGGCGTTTCACGCGCCCCCGCGCCTGCGGGCGGTGGCGCGCATTCTGGGCTGGCCGTTCAAATGGCTGGGTCATCAGGGCGATCTGTCCCTGCCCCCCGCCACCCGCGCACTAACGGCCCTTGGACCCGCCTACATCAAGTTCGGGCAAATCCTGTCCACCCGCCCCGATGTGGTGGGCGACCACCTCGCGCTGCAACTGAAATACCTGCAAGACAAACTGCCACCGTTTTCATCCGATATTGCCAAGGCGATGATCGCGGCCGAACTGCAAATGCCCGTTGCGCAGATATTTTCCGAATTCTCCGAACCCGTCGCCGCCGCCTCCATCGCGCAGGTCCATCGCGCGCGCATTGCCGAAACCGGGCAAGAGGTCGCGGTCAAGGTCCTGCGCCCCAATATCGAACGCGCCTTTCGCAAGGATATCGACGCGTTCTATTTTGCCGCCCGCGCGATTGAACTCTTGGCCCCCGGTGCGCGCCGCCTGCGCCCGATGGATGTGATTACCCATTTCGATGGCGTGGTGCAGGGCGAACTTGATTTCCGGCTGGAAAGCAGTGCCGCCGCCGAATTTGCCGCCAATACCGCCAGGGATGCGGGCTTTCAGGTGCCGCGCCCGATCTGGCATTTGTCCGGGCGCACCGTGATGACGCTGGATTGGGCCGAAGGCATCAGCATGGCTGACAATGCCGCGATTGACGCCGCAGGCCATGACCGCCGTGCCCTTGGGTCGCGCGTGATGGAGTTGTTTCTGAACCACGCGTTGCGTGACGGCTATTTTCATGCCGATATGCACCAAGGCAACCTCAAGGTCGCGGCCAATGGTAACATCATCGCCTATGATTTCGGCATCATGGGCCGGCTGGATGAATACACCCGCCGCGTCTATGCCGAGATTCTGTTTGGCTTTATCCGCAAGGATTACCGCCGCGTCGCCGAAGTGCATTTCGAGGCAGGCTATGTCCCCGCCGACCGCGACATTGACGAATTCGCCCGTGCCCTGCGGGCGGTGGGCGAGCCGATCTTCGGCATGGACGCATCCCGCATTTCGATGGCGCGCCTGCTGACATACCTGTTCGAGGTGACGGAAAGGTTCGGTATGGAAACCCGCACCGAACTGATCCTGTTGCAGCGCACGATGGTGGTGGTCGAAGGTGTCGCGCGGGGGCTGGACCCGAACCTGAACATCTGGCAGGTGGCGCAGCCGATCGTCGAAAACTATATCAAAAAGAACATCGGTCCGCGCGCCCTGCTGCGTGATCTGGCCCAAACTGCCCGCGTGCTCGCGCGCTTTGGCCCGAAACTGCCGCGCATGGTCGAGACGGCCCTGATCGCACAGGCCGAAAAGCCGCCCGCCCTGCCGCCGCGGCACGAATGGCGCGGGCTGACACTTCTGGTGGGCGGGGCGGCCCTTGTCGCCCTTGGCGTCTTGATCGGCACGCGGATTTAGCGCGCCACGGGGCAACCAGCGCCTCCCTCTCCCCTTTCGTGGGGGAGGGCCGGGAAGGGGGGGCTTGCGGCGGAAAAAAGGGATGCCGTTCGGTCTGCCTGATGGCCCCCGTCCCCCCACGCGTCGGAAGGGCGGCGTCATAAGTGCAGGCACCGCCCCGCAGTCCGATCACGCAATGTTTCAAAAGTCTTAACACGACCGGCAAATAAAAACCTATGTATCTGTTTTATCTAGTAAAAGTATGAAATTGACAGCCGTCAATTTTGACGATCATCCCGCCCGCAGCGCCGTGATCTTGTCTGCTTGCACCTCGATCCCGCCCTCCAACACCAGCCGGGTGCCGGTCGTGCCGCCGCGTGCTTCGATAATGCGGGCATAATGTTCCATCGGCGTGCGCGCCAGCATCTCCTCCCCGCGATAGCTTTCCAATTCCAGCGTGTAGTTGCCATGCGCCAGTGGCACCCCGTCGATCCCGTTCCCTGTCCATGCTACGGCATCGGTCGTGGCCGGAATATCCTGCCGCGATACGACGGTGCCGCGAATATCCTTGACCACAATCGTCGCCCGGTCGGCCCCGGTCGCCGGGTTGGGCGACAGGGTCACGGCAGTGCCGCTCCATGCCACGGCGGCATCGGTGCGCGCCTGTTGCCCGACCCAGCCCGCCATCTGCGACATGCCAAGAATGTTGAACTGCCCGCCCAGCGCCTCAAGCAGCTGGTTGGTGCGGGTCTGCTGTTCCACACCGGAAAACGTAGCCAACTGCACCGCATAATCGCTGGATTCAATCGGGTTCAGCGGATCCTGGTTCTGCAACTGCGTCGTCAGCATGCGCAGAAACGTGGTGTAGTCGCTTGTGATCTTGGCCGCAGCGGTATCGCCGGTCCCGGGCCGTGTGGTCGTCGTCGTGGGGGTCAATGAAACATCCATTTCGTATCCTTTCAAAGTCGCAGGTTCAGGCCGCCTTTGACGGCGCGGGGGGGCGGTGGGGCGGCAAATGCCGCCGATGGGGACGGTGCGTTGTGTTGCCGAGGCTCATCTGGCGATTGCACGTCACGGCCCTGTGC
Organism: Rhodobacterales bacterium; assembly: GCA_031396505.1. Taxonomy (GTDB): domain Bacteria; phylum Pseudomonadota; class Alphaproteobacteria; order Rhodobacterales; family Rhodobacteraceae; genus JAAFHS01. Next base: position 22,695 of record JANNKX010000328.1, on the reverse strand, counting down.
GAATCCGCCTTGCGCAAATCCGCCCTGACCTTGTGATGACCCGAAATTCAGGCTGGCCCCGGCAAAGCCTGCCTGCCGCAGATCGGCCAGCAGTTGTTCGGCATGTCTGCGCATCAGATCAAGCGTTTCCGGGCGTTCGGCAATGATGGTGACAATCAGATCGCTATTGCGCTGATCCATCTGAAACCGCACCGCCCCCAGTTCGGGCGGATCAAGGCGCAACTCGACCGGCTGTCCCGGATCAGCCTGCAGCGCGGTTGCCACAGCCTGTGGTACGGCGGCCAGCGGGATGGCATTCCCTTGCGGCGCAGCCCCCACAGTTCCGATTGCCGGGCCGGGCTGAAACGCCAGCGTGGTCGCCGCACCCAGTGCGCCGTCGGGAAGGGTTTCGATGACGGCCACCCCATCTTCAACCGGTCGGTCCGCCACGTGCGTTTGCGCCGGGCGCATAGCGTCGGCAAGGTTAAGGCGCGCGTCAGCCGCCTTGGGTGTCGCGGGCTTTGGCGATACCTGATCGGTTTCAACGCCCTGATCCGTGTCGGCCGCCCGCCCGGCATCCACGACGCTGGGGTCCACCGGCGGGATGGCCGGGGTCGGCGGCTGTGCAATGACACGGATCGTCATGCCCGCGCTCAACGGGGTAAGGCCAATCGCATCGCGCGTTGTGGTGTCAGGCGGGCTGGCCAGCGACGCGGGCGCAATCGCGCCGGCCGGGTTGGCCATTTCTGTGGCTTGGACACTGCGCAACAGCGTCGCCGCGTCAGTGATGCGCACCGTCGTCAATGCCTGATCCGGGGCAGGTGCCCGCTGTGATTTAACCGGTGCCTGCCCCGGCTCAGCCCGTGAAACAGCCACCGCCGGAACGTCAGGCACCGAACCAATCGTCGTTGCCCCAACGCGCGGGGTGGTGTCCCGGGCCCACGGCTCTGCGGGCGCGGGTTGTCGGCTGATCTCCGACCCGGGGCGCGCAGGCACAGCGGCTGCTGCAGGCGCAAGTGGCGTTGACGGGTCTGCCGTCGGGCGGTTCACGGGGGCGGACAATACCGCTTCTGACACCTCTGACCGCAATGGCGTCGCATCACTCCGGGCACCGAAACCTGATTCTGGAGCGGTAACCGGCAGCGCAAGTTGCGGCCAGACTGGTACCAGATCGGCCATTACGGGCGGCGCCTCTGCGTCGGTGGGTGGTTCGCCCTGTCCCGGATCGGTCGTCTCATCAGACCGCAGCCCATCCTCGCCACTGTTAGGTGCTGCAACCGCAACCGTGGGCAAGGCAACTACCGCAGCAGGCCCCAGGACACTGGCAAAGGCGGCCCCGGTTTCAGCGTCGGAACCAACGGTGCCAATCGGCACAGCCAGCGGGGCTTTGGACGCGGTAGAAAGGAAAGGGCCGATGTTGTGCATGTGACCTACGACTTCTGCCGGGGCCCCATCAATGACACGCGGGAAGTTACCGCTTGTTTACCAGCCAAGCCCATAGTGCGAAAAATCTGAATGATCCAAGGATGCGACAATGCACGTCACACCACGCCCCCCCGACACCCCACAAGACTCTCCACGCGCGGTCCAGATGCGTGTCAAAGCACAGGAACTTGAAACCACATTCCTGTCCGAAATGCTGTCACACGCCGGATTCGGTGATGCCCGCAGCAGTTTTGGTGGCGGTGTCGGTGAAGATCAGTTCGCGTCCTTTCTGCGGAACGCACAGGCAAAAGGCATGGTCGACCGCGGCGGCATCGGGCTTGCCGAACATTTCTTCCGCGCATTGATGGCAAGGGATGGCCATGGGCAGTGACATTGTGGCCGTTCTGGATGCAACCCATGCGGCCCTGCTTGACGGTGACATTGCCGCGATCGGCCCACTGGCACAGCGTCTGGATGGGCTGTGGGGCAGCCTGCGTGATTGTCCGGGTGATATGCTGACGGTGATCCGCGCCAAGGCCGCGCGCAACGCCAAGATGCTGCAGGCCGCCGAACAAGGGGTGCGATCCGCGCAGCGGCGGCTGCAGGAACTGCAAGAGGCGGCCTCGGGGCATCGCACCTACGGGCGCGACGGGCACCGCGCAATAGTGGCCGGGCCGTCCGGCCTGCTACGTCAGAGGGTTTGAATTATCCTAAAATGCACCGGATTGGGCCGTTTGGCATTAGCGAAGCATTAGGTCTTGGTCGGCATCACTGTCAGGGCATCCTGCGTGGGATGGCGCAGCCGGAACAGACCGGTTGCAATGGCCAGAACGCCCGTCCTGCCATCATTTGGGTGGTGTCTCTTGTCCGTGCGCAAAGCGCCGGGCGCATGTAAAGGAATGAAAAATGTCGTCCATCCTGACGAACTCAAGTGCCATGGTTGCCCTGCAGACGTTGAAGGGCATCAACAGCAACCTCAACAAGGTGCAATCCGAAATCTCGACCGGCAAGATGATCGGTTCGGCCAAGGATAACTCGGCAATCTGGGCCATTTCCAAAGTCATGGAATCCGACGTGAAGGGCTTCAAGGGCATTTCCGACAGCCTTGCCTTGGGATCATCCACGATCACCGTTGCCCGTCAGGCGTCAGAAACGGTGACCGAACTGCTGACGGAAATCAAAGGCAAGATCGTCGCCGGGCAAGAAGCCAACGTTGACCGCTCCAAACTGCAGACCGATATCACCGCGCTGACGGATCAAGTCCGTTCGGTGGTTGGGGCCGCGCAGTTCAACGGCCTGAACCTGGTGAACGGCACCAACGCATCGGTGGATGTTCTGGCGTCGCTTGACCGGACAGGTACGGGCGTTGCGGCATCCTCGATCACCGTGACCGGGCAAAACCTGTCGGTTGGTGGCTATGTGGCGAAAAACGTTCTGGGCGCGTCGACAGGTGTGTCGGGCGGTGGCGATTCGGCGGGCTTTGCGCTGGACGCGGCAACCGGAACGGGCACGATCGAAATTGCCGCGGCGGGCGCAAACGCCTTCGCGGCAGGCGATAAGGTTTCGCTGCGTATCGGTGATAAAACCGCCAGCTATACGGTCTCGGCCGAGGATGTGGCATCGACCACGCCGTCGGACATCGTGGCCGTTGGGCTGAAAAACGCTGTGGAATCGCTGGGCATTGCGGGCCTGACGGTTGATTATGACAGCGGAACGCCGGGCACATTGGCCTTTACCAATGCCGGCACACGCGATCTTTCGGTGTCCGCGCAATTTCAGAACGCGGGCTCTGGTGGCCTGTCTGCCTTGTCATCGGTTGATGTTGTAAACAGCCCGACTGCCGCGCTCGGGACGATTGAAACCTTGATCCAGACGTCGATCGACGCCGCTGCCGAGTTTGGTACCGTGCAAAAGCGGATCGATATCCAAAGCGACTTCGTCGGCAAGCTGTCAGACTCGCTGAAGGCCGGTATCGGCACACTGGTGGATGCAAATCTGGAAGAGGCGTCTGCCCGGTTGCAGGCCCTGCAGGTGCAACAGCAGCTTGGCACGCAGGCCCTGTCGATTGCAAACCAGGCCCCGCAAAGCCTGTTGTCACTGTTCCGGTGACGTCGCCGGGCCGGGGGTAAACCCCGGCCCGCATTCCCTGACCCCCTCTTTCACCGGATGACCCCAGATGAACATGCAACTTGCCAAACACGCCTATGCCCGCCCTGCGGCACCATCGCGCACACCGCGCGATATCGAATACGATCTGCTGGCCCGCACCACACAACGTCTTGCCCTGGCCTGGGCCGAACGGAACAAAAACTTTCCCGCGCTCGTCGCGGCACTGAACGACAATCAACAGGTCTGGTCGGCCTTTGCCGTCGATGTGGCCGATGCACAGAACGGTTTGCCATCATCCTTGCGCGCGCAACTTTTCTACCTGTACGAATTCACCGCAGCACACACGCGCAAAGTGATGGACGGCAAAGGCAGCCCCGAAGTTCTGACCGATATCAACACCGCCGTGATGCGCGGCCTGCGCGGTGAGGTGCCCAAAACATGACCGGACTTGTTCTGAAACTGGGCCCGCATGAACGGGTTCTGATCAATGGTGCCGTGATTGAAAACGGCGAACGGCGGTCGCGACTGGCCGTTGTCACGCCCAACGCGCATATCCTGCGCCTGCGTGACGCGATCCACCCCGAAGAGGTGAACACCCCGGTGCGGCGGGTCTGCTATATCGCGCAACTGGTGCTGACAGGGGATGCCGACCCGGCTGATGCGCGTCTGCAACTGATGCGCGGGATCGAACAACTCAGCCAGGTCTTGACCGACCATGACAGCCGGACCCTGCTGACCCAGGCCACAAAAGCCGTCGTCGAGGATCAGCATTATCAGGCGTTGAAAGCGTTGCGCAGCCTGTTGCCGCGCGAAGAACGCCTGTTTGCCGCAACGCGTCTGACATGACATTCGCACCCGCCCTTCCCTTGTCCGGATATGGCGGGTGGACGTTCCTGAAACGCACGGCCCCGGCCCAACAGGCGGTCTTCAACGCGCAACCGCAACAAAAGCGCGACGAAGACTATTTCCGCGCCAACATTGGCAAGGTCAGTACGGCAGACGATCTGGTCAAGGACCGCCGCCTGTTGCGGGTTGCCTTGGGCGCTTTCGGACTGGATGCCGACATCAACAACAAGGCGTTTATCCGAAAGGTGCTGTCGGATGGCACCCTGCGCGACGGCACCTTGGCCAATCGGCTGGCAGACAAGCAGTACCAAAAACTGTCTGCAGCCTTTGGTTTTGGCGATTTCAGCGTTCCACGCACCAAGATCAGCGATTTTGCCGACAAGATCCTGGTGCAGTATCGCCAGCGCGGCTTTGAAGGTGCTGTCGGCGAACAAAACGGCGATCTGCGCCTTGCCATGAACCTTGAACGCGAATTGCCCGCCCTCGCGGCCAAGTCGGGCAGCGAGGATGTGCTTTGGCTGACGGTCATGGGCAACGCGCCGCTGCGACAAGTGTTTCAACGCGCCTTGGGCCTGCCCGACAGTTTCGGTGCCATCGACCTTGACCGCCAGTTGGTGACGTTCAAGGACAGGGCTGACCGGCAATTCGGATCAGAATCGCTGCGCCAATTCAGCGACCCCAAGAAAGTAGATGATCTGCTGCGCCAGTTCTTTGCCCGGTCCAGCGTGGATGCGGGGTCTGCCGCCGGGCGCGGATCATCGGCACTGACGTTGCTGCAATCCATCCGGCGATAAATGCAGACGCGCCCCCTGCCACTTACCCGATCTGCCCGCGCACCCCGCCCGTCTGCCCGCGGTCCAGCAACACATGATCCAGCAAGACGCAGGCCATCATCGCCTCACCCACCGGAACGGCGCGAATACCCACACATGGGTCATGCCGCCCTTTGGTGACAAGGTCGATTTCCGCGCCCATCGCGTTGATGGTCCGGCGTGATGACAGGATGGATGACGTCGGCTTTACCGCAAAGCGTACGATGACCGGCTGGCCACTGGAAATGCCACCCAAGATTCCCCCGGCATGGTTGCTCAGAAACTCCGGTCCGTCCGCACCCATGCGAATCTCATCGGCGTTTTCAACGCCCGTCAGCGCGGCCGCCGCCATGCCATCGCCAATCTCGACCCCTTTCACCGCATTGATCGACATCATCGCCGCCGCCAGATCGCTGTCCAGCTTGCCATAAAGCGGCGCACCCAGGCCCGCCGGTACCCCCGTCGCCACCACTTCGATCACGGCGCCGACCGAATTATGCGACAGGCGCAGGTCATCAAGGTAGGTGGCCCATGCATCGGCGGCCACCGAATCCGGGCACCAGAACGGGTTTTGCGGCACCACCGACAAATCAAGACGATCACGGTTGATGCCATGTGGCCCCATTTGCACCATATAGCCCACGATCCGCAGGTCCGGCAGCAACCGCGCAAGGGCGACCCTTGCCACGCCGCCTGCCGCCACCCGCGCCGCCGTTTCGCGCGCCGATGAACGCCCGCCGCCGCGATAATCGCGCAACCCGTATTTCTGATGATAGGTGATATCGGCATGGCCGGGCCGGAACGATTGCGCGATATCACCGTAATCCTTGGACCGCTGGTCGGTATTTTCGATCATCAACTGGATCGGTGTCCCCGTCGTCATGCCGTCGAACACGCCCGACAGGATGCGCACCGCGTCCGCCTCTTTGCGCTGCGTGGTGAATTTCGATGTGCCCGGTTTGCGCGCATCCAGCCATGGCTGCAAGTCACCCTCGGACAGCGGCACGCCCGGCGGGCAGCCATCGACAGTGCAGCCGATCGCAGGCCCATGGCTTTCGCCCCAGGTGGTGACGCGAAAGATGTGACCAAAGGTATTTAGGCTCATTGCAAAAGGCTCCTGCAGGCTGCCTGCGGCATAGCCTTTGCAGCCACACCCCATCAAGCATTTTCGCCCGCCCGCGCTTTTTCTGCGCCTGCGGGGTTGCAATCGCCGCAAAGGCGCACATTTTTTTGGTGCGGGCCGGGCCCCTCTGACACTCCCCTTGCGGGATTGTGATGTCGGACCGCATCAAGTGAAACTCTTGATGTCCGCCCGGCAAACATGACCTGTTTTAGGCCTGTTGCTCGCGTTCATCGCAAAAAAGGTCGCCACGCGATGGATTTTTTATTCTACGAATTCTTGTCAAAGCCAACTTGGATGTGGCTTAGCTTCCTTACGGTCGTGGTCACACTCATGGTGTTCGACCTCGGCGTGCTACATAAGGACGACCATGAAATTGGTGTCGCCGAAAGCCTGAAGCTGTCGGCGTTCTACATCATGATCTCGATCGCATTCGGCGGTTACATATGGTGGGCCTGGTCGAACGGCACCTTGGTTACCACGGACGGCACCAATCCCGTCGCCTCGTATTTTCAGGGCTACCTTATCGAAAAGGTCCTCTCTATCGACAACGTCTTCGTTATTTCACTGATTTTCGGCTTTTTTGCCATTCCGCGCAAATACCAGTACCGCGCCTTGGTCTGGGGCATCATCGGCGTGATCGTTCTGCGCGGCATCATGATCGCGGTCGGTGCCGAACTGGTAGCGAACTACAACTGGATGACGCTGATCTTTGCGGTGTTTCTAATCCTAACCGGCATCAAGATGCTGCTGGTCAAAGGCGGCGAAACCGATGTGTCGAAAAGTCCGATGGTCGGACTTGTGGCAAGGTTCATGAACGTTACCAAAGAGTTGCACGGTCAGAAGTTCTTTGTGCGCCAGCCGCATCCGGTGACGAACAAGATGGTGCTGTTTGCCACGCCGCTGTTTGTGGCACTGGTTGTGATCAACTTTGCCGACGTGATCTTTGCAGTTGATTCCGTGCCTGCAATTTTCCTCATCACCACCGACACCTTCATCGTCTACACCGCGAACATCATGGCCATCCTTGGCCTGCGTGCGCTTTACTTCGCGCTGGCCGCACTGGTGCACCGCTTCGAATATCTGCACTACGCGCTGGCCCTTGTGCTGGTGTTCATCGGGTTTAAGGGCTTTTACAGCTACTTCTTCGGCAAGTTCGACCCGTACCTGTCGCTGGGAATCACCATCGGGATCATCGCATCGGGCATCTTTTACTCATTGTGGAAAACGCGCGGCGATAGCGATGACGGCAAAGAACACAAAGTCGCCGAATAACCCCGGCACCGCGTGCAAATCGGCAGGCGCCGGGCAGGGATAAACCCGCCCGGCGCTTTGCTGTCCGGCCGAATGGTCGCAGCCCGCACGAGGTCCCAAAGGTAAATAAATCTCTAATTTTTCAAACTCTACCCAATGTTTTCAATAGTTTACAATGTGTCCCACCGTGGGACACGTCGATCCCCCTTGTACCTGCCAACCAAATCCCTATCCTTCCCGTCACCTCGGGGTGCCCTTGCGGGCTGAGATGCGAAAGCGAACCCGTCGAACCTGAACCGGATCATGCCGGCGGAGGGAAGGTGTTGGAACGTATCCACCCCTGCTTTTCCGTCGCAGTTGGAGGATACCTATGAGACAGACCCCCCTTGCTGCGGCCTTTGCGCTTTTGTCTACGACAGCATCAGCGCAGACGCCCGTTCTCACCGTGATGACCTACGACAGTTTCGCCGCCGAGTGGGGCCCCGGCCCGGCAGTCGAAAAGGCGTTCGAGGCGACCTGTTCCTGTGATCTGCAATTTGTGGTGGCGGGTGACGGGGCAGCCCTGCTGGCGCGGATTCAACTGGAAGGGGCCGCATCGGAGGCCGACGTAATCCTTGGGCTGGACAACAACCTGATCGCAGTGGCAACGGCGACGGGGCTGTTTGCGCCACACGCCACGGCATTGCCGAACACCCTGCCAGTGGCCTTCGCAGACCCGTTGTTCGTGCCCTATGATTGGGGGTGGTTTGCCTTTGTGCATGATATCAATCTTGCCGATGTACCGACAAGCTTTGAAGAACTGGCCGCGTCCGATGTGACAATCGTGATTCAGGATCCGCGCTCATCGACGCCGGGGCTGGGTCTGGTGATGTGGGTCAAGGCGGCCTATGGCGACCGCGCGCCGGATATCTGGGCGGGACTTGCCGATAACATCGTGACTGTGACGCCCGGTTGGTCCGAGGCTTACGGCCTGTTTCTGGCGGGCGAGGCGGATATGGTTCTGTCCTATTCCACATCACCCGCCTATCACATCGGGGCCGAAGGCGACGCCACCAAGGCGGCGGCGCTGTTTACCGAAGGGCATGGTTTGCAGATCGAGGTGGCCGGCAAACTGGCCGCGTCCGACCAGCCCGCACTGGCGGATGCCTTCCTTGCATTCATGGCGGGGCCGGAGTTTCAGGCGCTGATCCCGGAAACCAACTGGATGTATCCGGCAACCGTGCCTGAAACAGGGCTGCCTGCATCCTTTGATGCGCTGATCGCACCGGAACGGACGCTGCTGATCCCGGTTGGCGATGTGCCCGCGATACGCGATATGGCGGTCGGTGAATGGCAAAACGCCCTGTCCCGGTAGCGGCCTTTGGGGTTGCCCTGGTACTGGTGGCGCTGACGCTGGGAACAGCGGTGGTGGTTCTGGTGCAAGGGCAGGGCCTGCGGCTGGCAGCGGCCGATGCGGCGGCGGTGCGCTTTACCGTCCTGCAGGCGGCCTTGTCGGCTGCGGTGTCCGTACTGCTGGCGGTGCCGGTCGCACGCGCACTGGCGCGACGGCGCTTTTGGGGACGCGAGATGCTTGTGACGCTGCTCGGGGCGCCGTTTCTTTTGCCCGTTATCGTGGCCGTTCTGGGGCTGTTGGCTGTTTTCGGGCGGTCGGGCGTGGTGAATGATCTGTTCGCCGATGTTGGTCTGCCACGGATCAGCATCTATGGGCTGCAAGGTGTCGTGCTGGCGCATGTCTTTTTGAACCTGCCATTGGCTGTGCGGATGATTCTGCAGGGCTGGCAGTCCGTTCCGGCAGAGCGGCTTCGTCTTGCTGCGGCGCTTGATTTACCGCCTGCCATCGTCTTTCGGCATGTGGAATGGCCAATGCTGCGCCATGTGGTGCCGGGTGCATTGGCCACCATTCTGGCGATTTGCCTGACCAGTTTTGCCGTGGCGCTTGTTCTGGGTGGCGGGCCTGCGGCGACAACAGTGGAACTTGCGATCTATCAGGCGCTGCGCTTCGACTATAATCTGGGGCATGCGGCAAGTCTGGCGGCGGTGCAGTTTGCACTATGTGCGGTGACGGCATTGATGGCGTGGCATCTTGCATCCGGTACCGGGTTCGGTGCCGGGCTGGACCGGGGGTATCGCCTTGCACCCGGGGGGTGGCGGCGGTCGGGAGATGCCGCAGTGATTGTTCTGGCGGCGGGTTTTCTGTTGCTGCCGCTGGGGATGATCATCTGGCGCGGTTTGGCGGGGCTGTCGGAGATACCCGCCGCGGTGTGGCCTGCAGCACTGCAATCCTTGCTGATCGCGCTGCCGAGTGCCGGTTTTGCGACTGTTGCGGCGCTGACGCTTGCCTTGGCGGTGGCCCGGGGTGGATCGCGTGTGCTGGACCTCGCAGCGATATTGCCGCTCGCGACGTCGGGTCTGGTTTTGGGGACAGGGCTGTTTTTGTTGGTGCAGCCTTGGGTCGCGGTGACGCGCGTCGCGTTTCCGGTGACGCTGCTGGTGAACATGGCACTGTCGCTGCCTTTTGTGTACCGCCTGATCCTGCCGCAGGCACAAACGTTGCACCGCGACTATGACCGTCTGGCCAGCGCGCTGCACCTGTCAGGTGCGACGCGCCTTTTGCTGGTGACCCTGCCACGCCTTGCGCGGCCTCTGGGATTCGGTGCGGGGCTGGCGGCGGCGTTGTCACTGGGTGATCTTGGCGTGATCACCTTGTTTGCAGGCGACACGCAAGCAACCCTGCCCTTGGTGATCCAACGGCTGATGGGCGCCTACCGGATGGAGGCTGCGGCGGGTGCGTCGCTGGTGTTGGTGGTGCTGACATTCGCGGTGTTTGCGCTGTGTGATTGGGGAGGGCGACATGCTGCATCTTGAACGCGTGACGCTGTGCGTGGGAGTTTGGCGGCTGACCGCCGACTGGACTTTGCCCGCGCAAGGCCGGGTCGCCGTGATCGGTCCATCGGGTGGCGGAAAATCCACCCTGTTGCAGGCCGTTGCGGGTTTTCTGGCCCCGGCGCAGGGACGCATCCTGTGGCAGGGACGTGATCTTGCGGATATCGTGCCGGGTCAGCGCCCTGTCAGCATGCTGTTTCAGGATCAGAATCTGTTTCCGCATCTGACGATCGCGCGCAATCTGGCGCTTGGCCTTGATCCGCGTCTGCGCCTTGGCGCGGATGGCTGGTCGCGTGTGGATGCTGTGCTGGCGCGTGTCGGGCTTGCAGGCTTGGGTGATCGGCGGCCCTCCGAACTGTCAGGCGGGCAGCAGGGGCGCGCGGCCCTTGCGCGGGCCTTGCTGAGTGCGCGGCCCTTGTTGTTGCTGGATGAACCCTTTGCAGCCCTTGGTCCGGCCCTGAAGGCCGAGATGATGGTGCTGGTGTCCGAGGTGGTGAATGAAACGGCGGCGACGCTGATGATGGTGACCCATGACCCGGACGATGCGCGCCGATATGCAAGCGATACAATCCTTGTGGCGGATGGCATTGCCGCAAGTCCGGTGCCGACTGCGGCGTTGTTTGCCGATCCGCCGCCGAGCTTGCGGGCCTACCTTGGCACCCCGTGACATGAAAACGCCGCCCGGTTTCCGGGGCGGCGCTATAAATAATTCTAGACGTTGTCAGCTGTCTTTGCGACCCTTGGTATTCGCCCATAGTTTCTTGTTGGTCAGGTACAACAGAACTGACAGGATCGATAACATGAACACCCCGATGAAGCCTGCTTCCTTGCGGGCGTCCAGTTTGGGTTCCGCTGTCCACATCAGGAAGGCGGACACGTCCATTGAAATCTGATCCGTTGTCGCAACGGTCCCGTCGGCATAGCCAACAATATCATCCGAAATCGGTGGTGGCATAGCAATCCAGCTGCCCTCGATTGTCGGGTGACCCTCTTCGTCCTTGCATTCATCCGGAATGCCGCCGTTCGGGAAGTGCTTGTTATAGTACCCGGTAAAATCTTCCGGCGCGCAGGCTGGCGGGTCGTCGTATCCCGTCAGGATCGCGTGGATATATTCCGGCCCGCCCATGCCGTTGATCAATTGGCTGATCCCGGTGCCGTAGGGCCCGTGGAAACCCGCGCGTTTCTTTGCCATCAGTGACAGGTCGGGTGCTGCTGCCAGATGGTGCGCGGGGAAGGTATCCGCCGGTGTCAGAAGGCGGAATTCGCCCTTTTCAACGTCATAGTACTGTCGGTTGCTGTCTTCGTCGTAGATCGGAAAATCCGTCGCGTACTGGCGCACCTGATCTTCTGGCAACATCGGGCCGCCTTCGTCTGACAACGTGCGGATCGGCACATACTCAAGGCCGTGGCAGGCCGAACAAAGCTCGGTATACACCTGCAGCCCGCGTTGCAGTTGCATCTGGTCATAGGTGCCGAACGGGCCTTCATGCGCAAAGGCCACATCCTCGATATGGACGTCAGCCTCGGCCACGGCCATGTTTGCCGTCAGTCCAAGCGCCGCAAGCGCCGCGATGAGAGGTGTCTTGAACGTGGTCATCATACTTTCTCTCACTCAGCCGGGGTGGCGGAACCATAGCCCGTGACCGAACCGGCCGACGGGTAATGGGCTTTGAAGTCATCTTCGATGGTTGCAGGCTGTGCGAGCGGCTTTTCGATGACACCCAGCAGTGGCAGGATGACAATGAAATAGCCAAACCAATAGGCCGACGCGATCAGCGAGATTGTGGCATAAGGTTCTTCTGCGGGCATTGCACCGACCCACATCAGCACCACGAAATCGACGCACAGCAGAGCGAACCACCACTTGAACATCGGGCGGAACCGACCCGAACGCACAGATGATGTATCCAGCCATGGGGCCAGCGCCATCACGGCAATCGCCCCGAACATCGCCAGCACGCCAAAGAACTTGGCGTCGATGATGCCGAATGACAACCAGTTTGCCGCGATCACCACCCAGACATCGGCGGTGAATGCCCGCAGAATTGCATAGAACGGCAGGAAGTACCATTCCGGCACGATGTGCGCGGGCGTCGAAAGCGGGTTGGCTTCGACATAGTTATCCGGGTGACCAAGGTAGTTCGGCATGAAGCCGACAACCGCAAAGAACACTGCCAAAATCACTGCCAGGGCGAACAGGTCCTTGATCACGAAATACGGCCAGAACGGCAGGGTATCACGCTCCGCCTCTTCCTTCGACGTGCGGCGCACTTCGACACCGGTCGGGTTATTGTTGCCCGTGGTATGGAAGGCCCAGATATGCACGGCGACAAGGCCTGCGATGATGAACGGAAGCAGGTAGTGCAGGCTGAAGAACCGGTTCAGCGTGGCATTGTCCACCGCAGGTCCGCCCAGAAGCCATGTCTGCAAGGTTGGCCCGACGCCGGGAATGGCGCCGAACAGCCCGGTGATGACCGTGGCCCCCCAAAACGACATCTGACCCCAGGGCAACACATAACCCATGAAGGCGGTGGCCATCATCAGCAGGTAAATCAGCATGCCGATGATCCACGTCACCTCGCGCGGGGCCTTGTAGGACCCGTAGTAAAGCCCGCGGAAAATGTGCAAATACACCGCGACAAAGAACAGCGATGCGCCATTCATGTGGATATAGCGGATCATGTGCCCGCCGTTCACGTTGCGCATGATGTGTTCGATGGACGCGAATGCCATGTCCACTTGCGGCGTATAATGCATCGCCAGCACAATGCCGGTGATGATCTGCAGCACCAGACAGAACGTCAGAACAATGCCCCAGATCCACATCCAGTTCAGGTTGCGCGGGGTTGGGGCCGTCAGCGTGCTGTGCATGAGGCCAACAATCGGTAAACGCCGATAGAGCCAGCGTGCGCCGCCCGATTGTGGTTCGTAATGGTCGTGTGGGATGCCAGCCATGATGTGTCCTTACCCCAGCTTCAATGTTGTTTCGTCTTCGAACCGTGCCAAGGGCACCGGCAGATTGCGCGGTGCGGGACCTTTGCGGATCCGACCTGCAGTATCATAGTGCGATCCATGGCAAGGGCAAAACCAACCACCAAAATCGCCGGCATCGCCCAAGGGGATGCATCCCAGATGGGTGCACACACCGATCATCACCAGCCACTCGCCCGTTTCATCCAGCGCGCGGTTCGCGTCAGACGCATCTGCACCCTCGATTGCGTTCGCATTGTCGGCCAGCGGATCGGGCAGCGTCGTTAAGTCAACTGCGCGGGCGGCCTCGATTTCTTCAGGGGTGCGGCGACGGATGAACACGGGCTTTCCCAGCCATTTCACGGTCAGCTGAGTGCCGGGTTCAACGGCACTGATATCCACAAAGATCGACGCAAGCGCCTGCACATCCGCCGAAGGGTTCATCTGGTTCACCAGCGGCCATACGGCAGCACCAGTCACAACGGCTCCGGCACCTGCGGTGGCGTAGTAAAGAAAATCTCTGCGGGTGCCTGCGGGTTCTTCTGCGTGGGACACGACACTTCTCCAATGCGTGGCCCGCGCGGGGGCCAATCCTTACACCGGTCACCATCCCGGCAACCAAGTTGCACGGCTTTTAGCCAACCGATACGCCCGCGTCCAGCGGACAAACAAGCGCATGTATGGCGTCTAACCTGCAAAAGGTTTCAAAACCGTCATCTCGTTGCCGAAAATGTTCCAATACCCACAGAATTCAAGGCGCTGTGACAGAACGTAACGCCGCAGGGTCAACCCGTGGGGGCGGTTGCCTGCATTGCAGTGCGCGCCATGAAAAGTGCTGCCCAGCCTGCAAGCCGGGGATGGCCCGCGCGCCAGTTCAGGCTTTCCAGCCGGAAATCCACATAACCCAAGGCCGCGCCAAGTGCGATCTGCCCGATATTCGGACAGCCGCTGTGCGACAGGTGCAGGTCATCCATCCAGCCCGCCTCGATTGCATCAATGGCGCGGGCGATCTTGGCCGCTTGCGCGTCTGTCCACGGCTGAAATCGCAACGGTTCGGGGCGCAGGCGCGATTCGTAGACCATCAGCAGTGCTGCATCCAGAATGCCATCCGCCATCGCCTCAAGCGTCAGGGTGCGCCACACTGCAGGCCCGGTCGGGTAGGCCCCTGAACCCGCCAGATCATCCAGATAGCGGCAGATGACGCGGCTGTCGAAAATCGGGCCTTCGACCGTATCCAGAACCGGCACTTTGCCCAGCGGATTTTGCAGCAAAGGCAGGCTGCCCGGATCAAGCGGAGTGCCGGAGGACGGCACCAGTTCAACCCGGTCCGACAAGCCCGCCTCGTGAATCAGGATCATGACCTTGCGCACATAGGGCGAGGTGGGTGAATAAAACAGTCGCATGGATATGATGCCCTTCGCGGTGATCGCGCGCATCATAGGGGCAAGCGGAGGCCGAAGGAAACCATGCTGTGCAGGCCTGCCCGATACGGGCAGGCCAACGTCGGTTTTCAAACGTCAGGCGAACAACGCATCCATGCAAGTGGGTGGTGCCGGCATATCGTCGAAATAGTCCGCCAGCAGTTCTTCCAGACGGGCGGGATCATCCGTGGTCACCATGCCATCCGGCCCGGTGAACGCAAACGCCAGATCGGACAGGATGACGCCTTCATCCCCTTCATCCAGATCGAACGCGCCAAAGTCGAACACGTCGGCCAGCGTGCCAAAGTCGAACGGTTCGTCGTCCGCCGTGTCGGTCAGCGTTTCATGCCGCATCCGTGTTGCGGCCCCTTCGGCATCCACAGTGACCGTTTCGGTAACGGTGTTGCTGATAGTGCCCTTGGTCAGCACGTACTCGCGGCTGATCACTGCGCCATCATCGTCACCGGCCGGATCATCATCACCCGGCGTGTCACCACCATCATCGACCACGGGATCATCGTCGCCATCATCATCACCGGGGTCTTCCATCACCGGATCATCATCATCCGGCGTGTCATCGTCCGGGTCATCGACCACCGGATCATCGTCGCCGTCATCATCACCGGGGTCTTCCATCACCGGATCATCATCATCCGGCGTGTCATCGTCCGGGTCATCGACCACGGGATCGTCGTCGCCGTCATCATCACCGGGGTCTTCCATCACCGGATCATCATCACCCGGCAGGTCATCGTCCGGGGCATCATCAAACGCCATCATTTCAGGCGTATCCGAAATCGCCCCCGGACCTGTGTCATCATCGTCGTCATCAACCGCATCCGTCCGGCCAAAGTTCTGCGTGACCATCACTGCGTCAAAGGTGCCGGTGGCCGCATCAAAATCACCCTGTTCGATGCCGATGCCCACTTCGGTGAAGTTTGCACTCAGGATATTGGCGCGGTGGCCGGGGCTGTTCATCAGGCTTTCGTGGATCGCGCGCACGTCATCTTCCAGCCCTGCATCGCCACGTTCGCTTTGCCAGCCGATGTTTTCGCCCGTGGCCCAGCTGCCTTCCAGTTCATATCCCGCATCACGGATGCGTTCGTTGGAATTTGATCCGCCTTCGCCCGTGTGGGAAAAGACATCGTTTTCCAGCATCCATGTGCTGTGTGTTTCGCTGGATGTGTTCAGATCGTCATCAACCGTCAAGGGTGCTACCCCTGCGGCCACACGTTCTTCGTTGATCAGATCCACCATCAAAAGTTCAAGCATGTTTGCCTGGCTCATGTCGTCATCTCCTCTATGGGTGCCAAAGTCGCGGCACCAATGTTGGGTTTGCCCTGCCCCCGCAGCGCGTGCGTCGGGCAAAGCGAAGGGATCCCGGTCAAGCGCATGCCAGACCGGGTATGATGCTTTCAAAGCTGCGAAAGCGGTGATTATCCGGCGTGGTTTACACCGGATGCGTGCAATCTAGAGGGTCGAGCACGGGCCTGACAACCGCCCATTCCTGTTGCGACACCGGGGCGGCAGTTGCATGCCCGTTCGCCGGTTTGTGACAGAGGTTTCCTGCCGACCTCACGGTTTTATGAGGGGCCCGCGCGTTGACAGCGGCATCTCGCGCAGGGGCGGCGTCCGTCATCTGATCGTCATGCAACGCATGAAAAAGCCGCCAGAGGTTGCCCTCGGCGGCCACTTCGACACTGCTGAACGCGCCTTAGCCCTGACGGGCCTTGTAGCGCTTTTGCGTCTTGTTGATCACATAGACGCGGCCTTTGCGGCGCACGACCTGGCAATCGCGATGACGCGTCTTCAGCGAGCGGAGCGAATTCGCAACCTTCATCGTTCTTCTCCAACTTACGGCGCGTCTGCGCCTTGAAAACTGTTTGCCCCGGAACGGGACGGCGAATGGTGGGCGGTACTGGGATCGAACCAGTGGCCACTACGATGTCAACGTAGTGCTCTACCGCTGAGCTAACCGCCCACGTCTTTTCCAAACCCGAACCCGCCTTGCCCAAAGAAAAAGGACGCGGGCGGAACCGCGTCGGCTGACGGGTCTATAAAAGGAGTCGTGATGGGGTTCAAGGGGTTTTGGTATTGGCAGAATCTGTCCTATAGTCACCCGACGGAGCGTCAATGCACAGACAGGCCTTTACAATCTTTCACCCCGACCGGCGCGAAACGCCGGTGATTTTTGCGTCGCCGCATTCGGGCCGCGACTATGCGCACGCGTTTCTGGACCAATCGCTGCTGGATGCGCGGCTGATCCGGTCATCCGAGGATGCCTTTGTCGATCAGTTGTTCGATGCGGCCCCGTTGTACGGCGCACCCTTGCTGACGGCGCAGCTGCCGCGCGCCTACCTTGATTTGAACCGCGCCCCGGACGAGCTGGACCCCGCTTTGATTGATGGGATCGCGCGTGCGCCGCACAATCCGCGCGTGTCGTCGGGCCTTGGCGTGATTCCGCGCGTGGTGGCGAATGGGCGCGCGATTTACCGGGGCAAGCTGACGCTGGACGAGGCGCGCCACCGAATTGCAACAGTATGGCACCCCTATCACAATGCGCTGCGGCGGTTGATCGACGAGAATCAGGCGCAGTTCGGGCAGGCCATCCTGATCGACTGCCATTCCATGCCCCACGAGGCGATCGAGGCGCATGCCCGCCCCGGCCACGCGCGCCCGGATGTGGTGTTGGGCGACCGTTTCGGTGCGGCGGCGGGGCGCGAGGTGATGGACCGTGTGGAATCGGCCTTTGCGGCGGCGGGTCTGCGGGTGGCGCGGAATTCACCCTTTGCGGGGGCCTATATCGCGCAGGCTTATGGTCGTCCGTCGCGGGGCAATCACGTCGTGCAGGTCGAGGTGGACCGCGCGCTGTATCTGGACGAGGCACGCATCGAACTGCGCGCGGATTATGCCGCGTTTCATGCACTGATTTCGGGTGTGGTGGCGGAGATATCCGATATCGGGCGGCAGATCGTGCCATTGGCCGCTGAATAGCCTCAGCGCAAGGCGCGGCCCTTGATGATGGCGTCGGTCCCGAATTTCGCGCGGATCGCATCGGTTGCGCGTTCGGTTGCGGCGCGGCGGGGGGCGCCCGAATCCAGCAGATCGGTCATGCGGTCGGCATCCGTTTCCGGCACCAGATCACTGATGCCGACACCGATCAGGCGGAAGGGGCCCGCGTTTCCTGCGTGATCGAACAGGTCGCGCGCGGCGCGATAGATGCGGTCGCCGATCTGCGTTGCATCCGGCAGGGCGTGGCGACGGGTGATGGTCTGGAAATCGCGATGTTTCAGTTTCAGGGTGACGGTGCCGCCCGCCAGACCCTTGGCCTTGGCGCGGTCCGACACCTGTTCGGCCAGCCGCCACAAATGACCATTTAGCAGATCAGGATCGGCAGTATCTTCGTGAAAGGTGGTTTCCTTGGAGATGGATTTCACCTTTTCATCCCGCATCACGCGGCGTGTATCCAGCCCGCGTGCCAGATTCCAGAGACGGTCACCCATGCTGCCGAACCGTGCGATCAGATCGGGTTGTTCCCAGCGGAGCAGGTCACTGATGGTGCGGATGCCGGCCTTTTCCAGCGCGCTTTGCGTCGCAAGCCCCACGCCCCAGATGATGCGAACGGGTTTGGCGCGCAGAAACGCTTCGGTATCGCCGCGCCCGATGATCGAAAAGCCCTTTGGTTTATCAAGGTCGGACGCGATCTTGGCCAGAAACTTGTTATGACTAAGGCCAACCGACCCGGTCAGGCCCAGTTCGGTTTCCATCCGCCGCACCAGTCGCGCCAGCATTTCGGCAGGGGCGGCCCCGTGCAGGCGGCTGGTGCCCGTCAGATCAAGAAACGCCTCGTCCAATGACAGCGGTTCAATTGCGGGGGTCAGATCCTCCATCATGGCGCGGATGGCGCGCGACACCTCGGCATAATGGCTGATGCGGGGTTTCACGACGACGGCGTCGGGGCACAGTTTCAGCGCCTGAAACATCGGCATGGCGGAACGCACACCCGATATGCGCGCGATGTAGCAGCAGGTCGACACGACGCCGCGCGCACCGCCACCGACGATCAAGGGGACATTGGCAAGGGCAGGATTGTCGCGCTTTTCAACGGATGCGTAAAAGGCATCGCAATCCATGTGGGCGATGGACAGATCGGACAGTTCGGGATGCGACAGTACACGCGGGCTGCGACAGGCGGGGCAGCGGGCCCCGTCGGCAAAGGTGGTCAGGCAATCGCGACACAGGGCGGACATGGTGCGATGATAGCGAAGTCGGGTGCAACCGTCACGGGGTGGCGGGCGGATGAAAATTGACGGCTGTCAATTTTGGACATTATTCAATGATATCAACGATCAGACCTTGGATTTAGGGCCTACTTTAACACCTTGTTAACAATTCAGGAGCGCAATATCGGGTCAGGCCGACGCGGCCGCTGCCGCCTTTTTACGCTTTGACACAGGGCGGGCGTTTGTCGCATCGTCCTGCAAAGCGCCCTCGGCCAGCGTGATCACGCGTTGAAAGTGGCGGCCATAGGATGGCGCGCTGATGACCCAGATGATCGTGGGATCATCACCTTCGGCCGCAAGAAATGTCAGCGCGTCCTTCAGCACCTGTTCTTGCAGCGCGGGATCAAGGGCCGACAGTGCGCGGTTGAATACATAGTAATCCGACCGCCGGATCAACGCGCGCGCAAAGTTCAGCTTTTGCCGCTGTTGGATGGTCAGGCGCCGCCCGGCGGCCCCGATGTTGAAATCCAGCCCGACACACAGGAGGCTGCGATAGAGTGCAGGCTTGCGCGCGAGAAGGCCCATGAGGATCGCCCTGATCTGACGGTCGGCATCGCTGTATTTCTGGTTCACCTTGCCGAAAACGATGTTGTCGATCAGGTTGCCTGCCGCAAGATAACGGTCGGCATCATAGCGTTCGAACAAGGGTGACAAATGGGCGGGAAACAGGGTTTCCTGCAGGGCGCGCGCATCGACGATCTTTTGCATCCGCTCATCATCCAGCAGGCCGAAACGGTTTTGCGGTTCGACATATTCATAACCGAGCGCGATGATCTTCTGGCGATCAGCCACGGATACCTTGTCGAAATCAACGCCGCGCAAGCGTTGCAACAGGGTCTTGTAAGTGGGTACCTCATCGGGCGCCATATAGGAGAGGCGGGCAAAGAACGGGTGATCGGGGGGCAGGTCATCAAACAGTTCGACCGTGGTCTGGGCCATCGAAAGCCCCATGTCGAACAGCATGCGCCCCAGACCGGTGTCCATGATGAATTTATCAAAGATGGCGGTGCCTTCGGCCATGCCATTGGGATCTTTCACCTCTGTAAAGACGCCAAACAGCAAGTTGTCGATGACGGGGGCCGCAGCATTATAGCTGTCTTTATCAAAGGGAACGACGAGATTCGCCTTGCCCCTGCGTTCAAGTTCGGTCTGAAAATCGCGGCGCAGGGCGACGATCTGATCGGCCAGATCAGGATTGGCTGAGGTGTCGAGGGTGGAAAACAAGGCGAATTCCAACACCTGATCGGTCAGTTGCACGACATCAAGAACGGAAATCATGGCACCAAGCATGCCATGTTCAGCGGTATGCGCCGTGACGGCGGCGGGGTCGACCCAGTCGCCGGTGATATCGAAATCGGGGTTGCCGGACAGTCTGGACTCAAGCCTCTGGCGACGACGGGCCTGGGCGGCGCGGCCCTCAAGGGGCCTGTCGGCAGAGGGCATGTGTTTCAGACTGTACAGCAGGTTGTCTTTCAGAGAGCCGAAAAAGAAATAGGTGTCGGCCGAAGCATAGGTGATGCGGCGGCCGATGACCGATTCGGGCAGGGTTGTGATGTCCTCGTCGCCGATGGTGATGCGGCCTGCAGCAGGCAGCACGAGGCGGCCAAGGGCCTCGGCCAAGGCGTCGGCACCGCTGGTTGCATCGCCCGTGACGGCAACGCGTTCGCCGGGATCAATGTGCAGTGTCAGCCGATCAAGACGTCTGGCACCATTTTCGTCCTCGACCGTCAGGTTGGTGATTTGCAACGGTTCACGCAGGCGCGCATCGCGCGAGGGATCGGGCGCATGCAGCGCGCGGTCGATCATATCGGCACTTTCAAACTGTTCGACAACCTGTTCGTATTTGACCTGCACGTCCTGACGCGTGAGATCCCAGTCGATCAGTTCTTTCAGCGGGCCGGGCAGTTCCTTGTAGGCGTTGATGACGGCGACAAGCTGCCCCACGTCAAGGCTGCCACGGATCGTGAGGAAGCCACCGATCATGTAGAACAGGAAGGGCGTGAGTTGGGCGAGGAAGTTGTTCAGGAATTTGACAAGGAATTTGCGTTTGTAGATCTGGTAGCGGATGCTGAAGATGTATCCCAGCCTGTTGGACATATCGGCGCGTTCATAGTTTGAGGTGCCGTTGACGCGGATGGCGTTGATGCCGTCCACCACCTCGGTCACGCGCCCGGCAAGCTGACGGGCGGAAAGCTGGCGCAGACGGCCAAGTTCGATCAGCTGGCGGCGCAGGCGGGGGATGATGGCGAACTGCACGACGACCATGAAGAGCGCGATCATGCCCAGCCAGAACTGCTGCACAAAGATGAAGACAAGCGCGGTCAGCGCCTGCCCGCCAAGCAATGCAGGTTGCACAAAGGCGTCGCCGGTAAAGCCGCCAAGGGGTTCAACCTCGTCCTTGACCATGCTGGCGACCTCGCCGCCCTTGATGTGTTTGAAGGACTGGGGCTGGAAGCGCAGGATGCGATCGACGAGTTCGAACCGGATGCGGCGCAGCAGGCGTTCACCCAGCAAGCCCTTGTAGATGTTGATGTAATACTTGAATGACCCGTTGATAATGACCAACGCCAGAAACATCATCGACAACCCGATCAGGGTATTCATGCGGTCAAGCGTGATGCCGCCGAACAGATCAACAGTGCCAAGCCATGGCAGATCAAAGGTGAAGGGGGCGAAAAGCTGGGTGGCGCCGTCAGTTTCAAACCCTTCGCCAAGGAGGGGGCCGTTGACGATGTGTTTGGGCAGATCGAAGGCAAGATAGTAAGGCAGCATCGACACAAGGACGATGCACAGGATCCATATCTGCTGGCGACGCGTGTGCAGCCAGATGTATCTGGAATAGCTGGGTTCCAATTGGTTGTTCGTCCTTGTCCGTCACATGCCCGGACAGACATCTATATGACAGTCATATATATCAAAACGGGTGTTCACGCGATGGTGTGACAAGCTGTTGCAAGATTTGGGCACTGCGGGCCGCGCCGTCAACCGCCACGCGCAGCGCATTTGGAGAGAGCGGTTGTGCAAGGGACTGCCGGATGGCTGCGGCAAGGGCAGGGGCGGTCAGGTCGGTATCGGGCAAAACGGCAACGCGGCCGATACGGGCAAGGCGCGCAGCGCGGTCGGCCTGTTCGGTTTCACCCTGCGCGGTGTAGGGCACGACAAGGGCGTTGCAGCCGGCCTGCAGGATATCGCCGACGGTGTTGTAGCCGGCCTGCGACACGGACAGGCGCGCGCCTTGCATCAGGCTGGCCAGATCGGGGCGGAACCGGAAAAGGGTAACATTGGGGGTGATGGTGGCTTGCAGATGGTCGAAGGCCGCTTGCGCGAGGTTGGGGCCGGTGATGATGCACCAGTTTTCAAGGTCAGGCATCAGGGCGGCAGCGGCAACAGCGGCGGTGCACGAAAGCAATCTCCAGCACCAATCCCTCCAGCATAAATAGTTCGCTATGAGTCACGGCAGCCCCGCCCCCTTCAAGAGCATGCAGCATAAACTGCAAGACAAAGATGACACTCCTCAGAGAAACTTTGAAGAAAATCTCATTTAAATTTAGAAAACAAACAAATTTGAAGAAGAGGAAGTTCATACAGGACCT
>JANNKX010000319.1:0-4023 GCA_031396505.1 Rhodobacterales bacterium | reverse complement strand
GCCTCGAACATCGAGGGCATCAAGCGGGCGTTCACGCCCTATGTCCGCTTTGGCGAGGGTCCGACCGATGCGGTGATGGTGAACAATGCCGAATGGCTGGACCAGTTGAACTACATCGGTTTCCTGCGCGACATCGGGCGGCACTTCTCCGTCAACCGGATGCTCAGTTTCGAGAGCGTGAAGTCGCGGCTGGATCGGGAGCAGTCGCTGAGCTTCCTCGAGTTCAACTACATGATCCTGCAGGCCTATGACTTTCTGGAACTGCACCGTCGCTACGGCTGCCTGCTGCAGATGGGCGGCAGCGACCAGTGGGGCAATATCGTCAACGGGGTGGACCTGACGCGCCGGGTGAGTGAGGGCGAGGTCTACGGCCTGACTTCCCATCTTCTGGCGACAAGCGATGGCAAGAAGATGGGCAAGACCGCCGGTGGCGCGGTCTGGCTGAACGGCGACAGGTTCAGCCCCTATGAGTTCTGGCAGTACTGGCGCAACACGACCGATGCCGATGTGGGCCGGTTCCTGAAGCTTTACAGCGAGTTGCCAGTCGTGGAATGCAACCGGCTTGGCGCGCTTGGCGGGTCCGAGATCAACGGGGCCAAGATTACTCTGGCCAATCTGGCCACAACGCTGCTGCATGGGGCGGCGGCGGCGGCGGCGGCAGAGGCGACCGCGCGCGAGGTGTTCGAGCGGGGCGGCGTGGGCGACGATTTGCCGACCGTGCATGTGTCAGCGGCGGAGTTGGCGGACGGGATCGGCATTGTGCAGTTGTTCGTGCGCGCAGGGCTTTCGGCGTCGGGCAAGGATGCAAAGCGGCTGATCGCGGAAGGTGGCGCGCGACTGAATGACGAGACCATCACGGATGCGGGCCTGCGGCTGCATGGGGGGGATTTCGCAGAGCCATTGAAGTTGACGGCGGGGCGCAAGCGGCATGCGCTGGTCGTGCTGGGGTAAAGGTCCGGCTGGTTGAGGACCCGGGAGCGTTGCCCCCGGACCCCCAGGATATTTGGGAACAGATGAAAATCAGGGTGCGACGGTTACCTTCGTCATCACGTCCGGGGTGGCCGGTGGTTCACCCTTGTTGATCGCATCCACGACCTCCATCCCCGAGATTACGCGACCGACCACGGTATACTGACCATCCAGAAACGTGCCCGGCGCGAACATGATGAAGAACTGGCTGTTCGCGCTGTCGGGGTCACTTGACCGTGCCATGCCGACAATGCCGCGATCAAAGGAGATGTCCGAAAACTCGGCCGCCAGATCGGGTTTGGATGACCCGCCAGAGCCTGCGCCCGACAGGTCGCCCCCGGCCTTGCCGTTGGAGACATCGCCGGTTTGGGCCATGAAACCGTCGATCACGCGGTGGAACACCACATTGTCATAGACACCCTCAGTGGCAAGCGCAGTTATTTGCGCCACATGCTGCGGGGCGACGTCAGGCAACATGTCGATGACGATGGTGCCATTGGCCACACCCGCGACCTCGATCACGAGGTTTGGGCCGGGGCCGTCTTCCTGCGCCATGGCGGGGGTTGCGAGCAGGCTGAGGAGGAGGATTTTACGCAACATCGGCGGCCACCCGTACAGTAATCATGCGGTCGGGATTTGCAGGGGGTTCGCCCTTGGCGATATTGTCGACATGTTCCATCCCGGAAATGACATTGCCATAAACAGTATATTGGCCATTCAGGAAGTCATTATCGGAAAAGTTGATGAAGAACTGGCTGTTGGCCGAATTCGGGTTCGACGAGCGCGCAGCACCAATGGAGCCGCGGGCGTGGGGCAGTTTGGAAAATTCGGCAGGTAGGTCGGGGTGTTCGGACCCACCTGTGCCCGCGCGGCGCAGATTGAAATTGTTTTCCATATTGCCGTTTTCCACATCGCCCGTCTGGGCCATGAAGCCGTTGATGACACGGTGAAAGCAGACGTTGTCATAGGCTTTTGCGCGAGCGAGTGCCTTCATCCGTTCGGTATGTTTCGGGGCCACGTCGGGCAGCAGTGCGATGACGACGTCGCCATCCTTCAGCGTCATGATGATGGTGTTTTCGGGGTCTGTAATGGCGGCCATGAGATCTCTCACTGTGAATGTCGGGCAGAACTTAGTGCCTTGGGACGACGAGGGCAATGCAATGGTTGACCTGTAAGCCGGATGGCGCGACACAGGGCCAAAATCTGGAGGAACCGATGGGCTGGAAAACGCTGGATGATATGCAGCTTGACGGCAAGACCGTGCTTTGCCGCGTGGATATCAATGTGCCGATGGAAGCGGGACGGGTTACGGACGCGACGCGCATCAAAAAGATCGTGCCGACGGTGCGGGACATTCTGGCGAAGGGTGGGCGGGTCGTGTTGCTCGCGCATTTTGACAGACCGAAAGGCAAGGTCGTGCCAGAGATGAGCCTGCGGCATGTGCAGCCTGCGCTGGAGGCGGCCTTGGGGCGGGCGGTGGTTTTCATGGAACGGCCCGACCGGATGGCGATTGATGCGACGGCGCAAGATGCGGTCATTCTTGTGGAAAACACGCGGTTCAGCCCGATGGAAGAGGCAAATGATCCCGCGATGGCGCGGTTTCTGGCGGGGTTGGGGGATGTGTTCTGCAACGATGCGTTTTCGGCGGCACACCGGGCGCATGCATCGACCGAAGGGGTGGCGCATCTGCTGCCATCCTGCGCGGGGCGGTTGATGGCGGCGGAGCTGAAAGCGCTTGAAGCGGCGCTTGGGTCGCCAATGCGGCCTGTGGTGGCGGTTGTCGGGGGGGCGAAGGTTTCAACCAAGCTGGAACTGCTGGGCAATCTTGTGAAAAAGGTCGACTATCTGGTGATTGGCGGGGGCATGGCCAATACTTTCCTTGTGGCCCAAGGGATTGAGGTGGGCAAATCGCTGGCGGAGCGGGATATGGCGCCGACCGCACTGCAGATTTTAGGCAAGGCGAAGGCAGCGGGTTGCCGCATCATCTTGCCGATTGACGTTGTCATCGCACGGGAGTTCGCGGCCAATGCGCCGCATGAAACCGTGCCAGCAACCGAATGCCCCGCAGATGCAATGATCCTTGATGCAGGCCCTGCGACGATTGCCGTGATTGTCGATGCTTTCCTCGCCTCGAAAACGCTGATCTGGAACGGGCCGTTGGGTGCGTTTGAATTGACGCCGTTTGACCGCGCCACAGTCGGCGTCGCGCGCACAGCAGCACGACTGACGCGTGACGGGCATCTGATCTCAGTTGCCGGGGGCGGTGATACTGTTGCAGCCCTTAACCAAGCGGGTGCCGCAGATGATTTCACCTTTATCTCGACCGCCGGGGGGGCATTTCTGGAATGGATGGAGGGAAAGACCCTGCCCGGCGTCGCGGCACTGACAGGTTGAGCGTCAGGCAAGGAGCGCGCGGTAAGCCGTTGTTAGCGGAAACATTTCCGGTGTTAGCGTAACCAGTGTTGCTTGCTGCACGAATTGCCGTTTAACGGCGGGAAATCCGAGCAAGGAGACGGTAATGCGTGCGACCAAGGCTGTTCAGACGATCCTGAAAAACTATGAAGGCGAGGCCCCCGGCGTGAAGGCAAACCTGTGCCGCATGCTGATGGAGGGCAAGCTGGGCGGGACGGGCAAGATGATTATTCTGCCGGTCGATCAGGGGTTTGAACACGGGCCGGCGCGCAGTTTTGCGGCCAATCCGGCGGGCTATGATCCGCATTACCATTATCAACTGGCGATTGATGCAGGCTTGAATGCCTATGCCGCGCCGCTTGGCCCGCTGGAGGCGGGGGCGGACACGTTCGCGGGGCAGATCCCGACAATCCTGAAGGTGAACAGCGCCAACAGTCTGATGTCGGACACGGCGGGCAAGGATCAAGCGGTGACGGCATCGGTGGATGATGCGCTGCGGCTGGGATGTGCGGCGATCGGGTTCACGATCTATCCGGGATCGGACATGGCCTTGGGCATGTTCGAGGAAATCCGCGCGATGCGCGCCGAGGCGGCGGCCAAGGGCGTGGCGACAGTGATCTGGTCCTATCCGCGGGGCGAGGC
>JANNKX010000313.1:0-2469 GCA_031396505.1 Rhodobacterales bacterium | reverse complement strand
CGTAGCCGTCCGGCGCCTGGGCGAAGCCGGTGAGCACCGCCCAGTTCCTCGGCACTCACCACCTCATTCGTCACCGTCTTCACCACATCCGGCCCGGTCACGAACATGTAGCTGCTGTCTTTCACCATGAAGATGAAGTCCGTCATCGCAGGTGAATACACAGCCCCCCCTGCGCAGGGCCCCATGATCAGGCTGATCTGCGGCACCACGCCCGACGCCAGCACATTGCGCTGAAAAATCTCACCATATGCCGCAAGGCTGCCCACGCCTTCCTGTATCCGCGCGCCGCCACTATCGCACATCCCGATCACAGGTGCCCCGTTCTGCATCGCCATATCCATGATCTTGCAGATCTTGGCCCCATGGGTTTCGCTGACTGATCCCCCGAACACCGTGAAATCCTGCGCAAACACATAAACCTGCCGTCCGTTGATGGTGCCCCAGCCCGTCACCACCCCGTCGCCCGGTGCCTTGGTTTCCGCCATGCCGAACTCCACCGCGCGGTGCGTCACGAACATATCGAATTCCTCGAAAGACCCCTCATCCAGCAGCAATTCGATCCGTTCCCGCGCCGTCAGCTTGCCCTTGGCATGCTGCGCATCTATCCGCGCCTGCCCGCCGCCTGCCCGCGCCACTGCGCGCCGTGCATCAAGTTCTGCCAGAATACTGTTCATCAAACCCCCCAGACATTTTGCAGCAACCTATCGCCAAAACCGGTGTCGTTCAAACAGGATTGCGCGGCCTCCTTTTTCGCCTTTCACTGCGCCACGTGATGGCACCGCATGGACAATTCCGCCGCCCGGGCATAGCCCATGATGATGACCCCCGTTCGTTTTCTTGACCGCAGTACCCCGCCGCACATTGCGACGCTGATCCTGATTGCGGGTCTCGCCGCCTTGTCGCTGAATATCTTTTTGCCGTCCTTGCCTGCGATGGCCGCCTATTTCGGTGTTCCCTATGACCGGATGCAACTGTCGGTTTCGGCCTATCTTGCCACCACCGCCGCGATCCAGATCTTCATCGGCCCGCTGTCTGACCGCTTTGGCCGCCGCCCTGTGCTGCTGGCAGCCATTGCCATTTTCACCGCAGCCACCCTTGGTGCGATCTTTGCGCCCAACTTTGAAATTTTCATGATCTGCCGCATGGCACAGGCCATCATCGCCTCAGGCTTTGTGCTATCGCGCGCCGTGGTGCGGGACATGGTGCCGCAAGAACAGGCCGCCTCCATGATCGGTTATGTTACGATGGGCATGTCACTGGTGCCGATGGTCGGCCCCCTGATCGGCGGCTATCTGGACAAAAGCCTTGGTGGCTGGACCCCGTCGTTCTGGGTGCTGGCGGGCGGCGGCGTCGCACTTTTTGCGCTTGTGTGGGCCGATCAGGGCGAAACCGCAAAGGACCGGTCGTCC
Organism: Rhodobacterales bacterium; assembly: GCA_031396505.1. Classification (GTDB taxonomy): domain Bacteria; phylum Pseudomonadota; class Alphaproteobacteria; order Rhodobacterales; family Rhodobacteraceae; genus JAAFHS01. The sequence continues at coordinate 1,060 of JANNKX010000313.1, read as the reverse complement.
AGCCTGACGGCCCAGATGCGCAGCTATCCGATCCTGCTCACCTCGCAACGCTTCTGGGGCTATTGCCTTGCCGCCGCCACCGCATCGGGCGCGTTCTTTGCCTTTCTTGGCGGCGCGCCCTATGTCGGCAGCACGATTTACGGCATGGACCCTGCCACCCTTGGCTTTTACATCGCCGCCCCCGCCATCGGCTATCTGACCGGCAACTTCTTCTCGGGCCGCTATGCCACCCGGTACGGCATCAACCGCATGATCCTTGTTGGCGCATTGGTCACCACGGCGGGCCTTGGCATGCTGGCAGGGTTGGTGGTTTTGGGCTTTACCTCGGCCAATCTGTTCTTCGGCCTGATCATTTCCGTGGGCCTTGGCAATGGCATCCTGCTGCCCAGTGCAACCGCAGGCATGCTGTCCGTGCGCCCGCAGCTTGCCGGTTCGGCTGCTGGCCTTGGCGGCGCGATTACCATCGGCGGCGGAGCGGCCCTGTCGGTGTTGGCGGGCGTTGTGTTGACCCCCGGTGGGGGCGCGCTGCCCCTGATCCTGCTGATGCTGGCCACCTCTGCCGCATCGGTGCTGTGCGTGATCTGGGTCATCCGGCGCGCCCGGGCCATTGGTGCGGCCTGAGCCCCGCAAGATCGCGTAGGATGGGCAATCTGCCCATCGCCCCCTTACCGCTGGTTCACCCGCCAGTTTTCATTCACCATCGGTGCCAGATTTTCGCGCGGCAAAGGCACGCGGCCCAGAATGTGATCTGCGGCCTTTTCGCCCACCATGATGGATGGCGCATTCAGGTTGCCATTCGTGACCTGCGGGAAGATCGAGCTGTCGGCCACCCGCAGGCCATCAACCCCGATCACCCGGCATTCCGGATCGACGACCGCGCCCGGATCATCCGCCCGCCCCATCCGCGCCGTCCCGCAAGGGTGATAGGCGCTTTCGGCGTGTTCGCGGATAAAGGCGTCAATTTCGGCATCGCTTTGCACGCCCGCCCCCGGCTGAATTTCGTGTTTCACATGGCTTGCCATCGCCGCTTGCCCGAAAATTTCGCGCGTCAGGCGGATGC
>JANNKX010000277.1:0-6552 GCA_031396505.1 Rhodobacterales bacterium | reverse complement strand
CGTGTCATCGGCACGCACAAGGTTGCCTGGCGTCACCAGGCGTCGGTCGACGCGACCGGCAAGGGGTGCCCGCACTTCGGAGAAGTCAAGATTGATCTGCGCGGTTTCCACGGCCTGCTTCGCCTGTTCCAAAGCACCGCTGGCGGCGAGGAATGCCTGCCGTCGTTCATCGACCACCGATTGGGGGATGTTACCGGTTGTGCTGAGTGAAGTTGCGCGTTGCAGTTGCTCGCTGGCGAAATCGTAACTGGATTGGGCGATCTCCACTTCGGCCTCGGCCTGACGCAGGGCGACCTCGAACAGGCGCTGGTCGATGGTGAAGAGAAGATCGCCAGCTGCGACCATTGCGCCGTCGCGGAAATTCGATGCCTCAAGATAGCCCGAGACTCGGGCGCGAAGGTCGACTGCCTCGGCGGCTTCGAACCGGCCGACGAACTCGTCATCCTCGACAATCTCTTTCACGATGGGCTTGGCAACCGTTACCTCCGGTGGCGGAGGCGTCTGGGCGGGCCCTGCGGTCGCAGACAGAATCCAGACAACTGCAAGGAAGGCGAAGCGTTGCGGCATCGGTAGTCCTTTCCGACGAATAGCAGAAATTGCTTGTATTTTCGTGGGGCACAAAGCGCCCGGAACCCCGTAACGGCCAACTGACGGCGGATCATCGCTTCACTGCAGCATTCAAGATTCTGCCGGGATGATCAAGCGCGAACCAACCCGTGCCGCCATCATAGACCATCGGACAGCCACCATCATATCGATCAGCAAGAACGGGCGCCGTACGGCGGCAGAGGCGAACGGCGAAACCACGCGAGCCAATCGGCGCTATGGCCAAGGATATGAAAACCATTGACCAACGTCACTTCCGGGATTGTCTCAAGGCCATCGAATGGCCACCTCGCTCTTTTGCCGCTAGCGCGGTGCCGCAGTCTCATCGGTCGGATTGCCGCCCTTCGTGGACAGATCATCCGCTTCGACGCGATCGGCCCATTGCCGTCACTCGGGCCAAGTCGCTTGATGCATAGCAGCATCCGCAGACCGGTCACTCGCGGCTGCCGCAGTGAGATCGTCCTTGCGCGTCTACTTTGACGGACTTAGCCGACCTCCACCTGCCGGGAGACAAACCATTGCGTGCCATCGGGCGCACGCACGCCTCCACGTCGGTAACCGTCGTCTTTCTCCATCATGGGTTGGACCACTACGGCACCAGCTGCGACGGCTAAATCGAAGGCGGCATCTGGATCGTCGAGATAGATGTGTAGCATTGTTGGCGGTCCGTCCGCCTCGCCCATCATCAGCACAGTATCGCCGATCCGACACTCAGCATGCATGATGCCGCCGTCTTCTCCGGCAATGACTCTGAGACGGGTCGCTCCGAAAACGGCTTCACAGAATTCAAGCACTGCTTTCGCGTCCTTGACGAGAAGGTAGGGGGCGAGATCGGTGTAGCCCTCTGGTTTGTAGCTCATTTTGAACCCCATCCGAAGAAACCTGTCGGAAAGATAAGTTCGCAGCGCCCCAGCGACAAGTCGACGATGTCTGCGTTGGGCTCAATCCTGCCCATGCCAGCATGAAAAGTTAAAAGAGTCTAAACACGCTTGTGTAAGCCTATGATATCATTCAGGTGAAACACCGTCCCACCGTGGGACGCCGCAGATGTCTCCCTCAGAATACGGCGGGCGACGCCCCTTCCCCTTCCCGCATCCACAGTCTACACCTCGCCGAAGCCCCCTAAAACAGGACCATCATGCCCCTCTCCGATAACCTGCGCGGGGCCCTGTTCATGTGTGCCGCGATGGCCGCCTTCACGATCAACGACATGTTCATGAAGCTGATCATCGAAGACATCCCCCTGTTTCAGTCCATCACCATGCGCGGCGCGCTGACCGTGGTCGCGCTTGGCGGGCTTGTCATCCTCACCGCGCATGGTCGCTTTGACCTGCCGCGCAAGGATGGCGTCATCGTGGGCATCCGTGCCGTGGCCGAGGTCGCCGCCACCATCACCTTCATCGCAGCCCTGATGCATATGGAGCTTGCGAACCTGTCGGCCATCCTGCAATCGCTGCCCCTGTTGGTGACCCTCGCTGCTGCCCTGTTCTTTGGCGACCGTATCGGCTGGCGGCGCGCCACGGCCATTGGTATCGGGTTCAGCGGCGTGCTGATCATCATCCGGCCCGGCACCGACGGGTTTGATGTGTGGTCCCTCGTGGGGCTGGCATCGGTTGCGACAGTGGTTGTGCGCGATCTGTCGACCCGTCAGATCAGCCACGCCATCCCATCGGTTACCGTGGCGTTCTGGACCGCCGCCCTGTTGACGCTGACGGCGGGGGCTGTGTCGCTGGGGCAGGGCGGCTGGGTGATGCCGCGGCCCGTGACATGGGCGATGATCCCGGCGGCGGCGATTGGCGTCATTCTGGGTTATCTGGCCGTGATCCGCGCCATGCGCGTCGGCGACATCGGCTTTGTCGCGCCCTATCGGTATACCGCCCTTCTATGGGCGGTCGTGCTGGGCTGGTTTGCCTTTGGTGACTTCCCCGATTTCTGGACGCTGGTCGGGTCAGGCATCGTGGTGGCCACAGGTATCTTCACCATCTGGCGCGAACGCAAGGTGCGGGGGAACATGCCAAGGTAAAACTGTTTCAATTCGCCGATATGACTGAGGTGGCCTTTTGTTCACCAGACAGGTGGGACTTGATCACGCTTTCGATTGTCATTCCGGCGCGAAATGAGGCGGAGAATATCGTCGGCCTTGTCGATGAGATTGACGCCGTGCTGCGTTTGAATGGTGGGTATGAAATCATCGTCGTTGATGACGGATCCACCGATGCGACCTTTGCTGTTCTGACCACAAAGGCCGCAAAAACGCCCAGCCTGTGCCTCGTGCGGCATCCGGTTTCCGCTGGGCAGAGTGCGGCCGTGCATTCAGGTGTGCTGGCGGCACGGGCCGCCCTGATCTGCACGCTGGATGGTGATGGCCAGAACCCCCCAGAGTACATTCCCGCGTTGCTGGCGGCCTTGATCGCGGACCGGCAAGGCCTGATCGGTTTGGTTGCAGGCCAAAGGGTCGGGCGCAAGGATACATTGTCCAAGCGGCTGGCGTCACGTTTCGCGAACGGCTTGCGGTCACTTATTCTGGGCGATGGGACGCGGGATACCGGCTGCGGGCTGAAGGCCTTTCGGCGCGATGCATTCCTGCGATTGCCTTACTTCGATCACATGCACCGCTATCTGCCTGCGCTTTTTGCGCGTGATGGCTGGGCGGTCAGGCATGTTGATGTCGGGCATCGCCCGCGCGTGGCAGGCAAGTCGAACTATGGAAACCTGCAGCGCGGGGTGGTTGGGGCAGTGGACTTGATCGGGGTGGCGTGGCTGCTGCGCAGGCGCAACAAGACGCTTCCTCTGGTGCATGTCAAGAAAGAGGCGGGAACTGATGCACACTTTGATGAGCATTCTTGGAGCGGATACGCCAGCGGACACAGCGTGGCTCCTCGTAGGCCTGCTGGGGCAGGTGATGTTCACGGCGCGCTTCCTCGTGCAATGGATCGCGTCTGAGCGGGCGGGAGAGTCGGTTGTGCCCGTTGCGTTCTGGTATTTTTCGATTCTGGGTGGGCTGATCGTGCTGGCATACGGCATCCACAAGGTGGAGCCGGTGATCATTTTGGGTCAGTTGCCCGGTGTGTTGATTTACAGCCGCAACCTGTGGCTGATCAATAAGCGCAAGTATGGCCGCACGACTTGACCATGCCCCGTGGCTGTTGTCGGCCATTGGGCTGGTTGCGGCGATCACGGCCGCGCGGCTGGTATTTCTGGCGTTCAATCGCACCGATCTTTTTGTGGATGAGGCGCAGTATTGGCTTTGGGGACAGCGATTTGAATATGGCTATTACTCCAAACCGCCGCTGATTGCGTGGCTGATCGGTGCAGTCACGGCAGTGATCGGGGACCAGCCGTTCTGGGTGCGTGCCCCGTTTGCGGTGTTCCATGGCGCTGCGGCACTAATCCTGGCCGCGCTTGCCGCGCAGCTTTACGGCGCGCGCGTGGCAGTTTGGACGGCATTGTCGTATGTCACCTTGCCCATGGTCGCGGTTGGCAGCCTTTTGGCGTCGACGGACACAATCATGGCCCCGTTCTTCTGTGCGGCGCTTTACTGTCATCGTCGGGTGATTGACGGCGCGGACCTGCGCTTTGCGGTGTTGGCGGGAGCTGCGGCGGGGTTCGCGTTTCTGGCGAAATATGCGGCGATCTATTTCTTGTTGGGCGTGGCGCTTGCGGCGTTCTGGCCCGCGATGCGGATGCCATGGCGGCACGGTGCCGCAATGATAGCGGCTTTCACGGTTGTGATCCTACCGAACATCATCTGGAACCTTGGACATGATTTCACGACGGTTTCGCACACGATGGATAATGCCGGATGGGTGCGCGATGCATCACCGCTTGCAGGTATGAGCGCGACCCGTGCGCTGGCGTTTCTTGCCAGCCAATTCGGGGTGATGGGGCCGATCCTGTTTGCGACGTTGATTTGGGCGTTGATGCGCGGCGCGACAAAAGGGCTCTGGATCTTTGTCGTCCCGGCTTTGTCCGTGGTGACCTTGCAAGCGATGCTGGAGAAAGCCTATGCCAACTGGGCCGCCGCGTCCTATTTTGCCGGAACCGTGGTCGCCGTGGCGATGCTGGTCACACGCCCCCGGCTGCTGACCGCGGCGGTGGCAGTAAATGCGGCGATTTGCCTTGGGCTGGCGACATTGCCTTTGTTTCCAGAGGTGCGTTTGGGCCGTGATGCGCCGTTGCTGGAGCGTTATCTTGGCCGCGCCGATCTTAGTCGGCAAATCATAACTGCGGCGCAGGGACGTGGACACCTGCCGGTGGTGTCAGACAGCCGCGATGTATTGGCCGATCTGTTCTACACGGGGGCTGCGGCAGGGCTGGCCTTTTATGCACCACCACCGCAGGGGCGACCAATGCACCACTATGCCCAAGCCTATCCGTTGCCGGCTGACGTCAAGGGCCCCGTACTGTACGTTACTGCCACACCTTTTTCGTGTGCCACACCGGCGCTGGACGAGGTGCCGCTGCAGACGGAAGGCGGGAATTATGCGCGGCACGGCCTGAGGGCCTATATCGTTTCGGCGGACTGCTTTGCGCAGTCTTGATCCGATCGTCGAGTTCGCGGCGATGATGGCGATCGTGCTGGCGGTGTTCATGGCGTTTGCCGTGCTGCCCCCCATTGATCTGTGGATATCGGGCGTGTTCTACGACCCCGCCGCGGGGTTCTGGATCAGTGGTCGCATGCTCCCACAGATTGCGCGCCGAACAATCTGGGCGGCTTCGATCGGGATGGTCATTCTGTCGGTCAGTGCGGTCGTGCGAAGAGCCTTGCTGCGCCAATATACCTTTGGTCTGCCCACCCGGATCTGGGGGTACATTCTGGCGCTTTACGTGCTGGCGCCCGGCATCCTGGTGGACGGACTATTGAAACGGTTCTGGGGCCGCGCGCGTCCCGCAAGTATCACCCAGTTCGGTGGCGCGGCAGAGTTCAGCCTGCCGCATGAAATTACCCAGAATTGCCTGCGCAACTGTTCCTTTGTGGCCGGTGAGGTGGCGGGTGCCATGGTGCTGTCAATCGCGCTCTTGGTGATCTTGCTGCATGTGCCTCGCAAAGCCCCACTCGACCGGAGGTGGGTTGTCGTCATCCTTGCGATTCCGCTGGTTTCTGCCTTTCAACGCGTTGCGGCAGGCCGTCATTTTGCCAGCGATGTGATCATGTCTGTTCTTCTTGTTGGCATTTGCGCTCGCATGCTCTGGATCGTGTTAAAGCCGCTGCAAAAGACGAAAAGGGGGCCTGTTGACATGCCCCCCGACTCCCCCTATACGCCGCCCATCCCAGTTGATGGAGCAATCCGTGACAGGGGCCAGAAAGCTTGATGTGGTCATGATCCGGGCGCGACCCGCCCCGATCCTCTGGAATTCCACCGCGCCGTCCCCGCAAAATGGGGACGCGAGCGGTGTTCGTGTTTTGCGATATGCGCAAACCACCGTCGAGAAGCAGTGCGTCCGGTCGGACGTGAGTATTGACAGCGCGATATGCGCAAAACGAGGTAGCTGAATGCCGACGATCCAGCAGCTTATCCGCAAACCGCGGGAGCCGAACGTCCGAAAGTCCAAGTCGCAGCACTTGGAATCCTGCCCGCAGAAGCGTGGGGTTTGCACCCGCGTCTACACCACCACCCCGAAGAAGCCGAACTCGGCCATGCGGAAAGTCGCCAAGGTGCGTCTGACCAACAGCTTCGAGGTGATCTGCTATATCCCCGGTGAAAAGCACAACCTTCAGGAACATTCCGTGGTTCTGATCCGTGGCGGTCGTATCAAAGACCTTCCCGGCGTGCGTTATCACATCCTGCGCGGTGTGCTGGATACCCAAGGCGTCAAGAACCGTCGTCAGCGCCGGTCCAAGTACGGCGCCAAGCGTCCGAAGTAAGATTTCAGGCGGGGTCAGCCCCGCCTTACCCGTTTGCCGTAGGGCGTTTTTCGCCCCGCCGATGCCCAGAGAGTTGAGGA
>JANNKX010000256.1:0-5134 GCA_031396505.1 Rhodobacterales bacterium | reverse complement strand
GCAGGGCAGTCGCGCGTCCGACACACAGAAGTTCAGATCCATCGCCGGATCGCCCGGTGTGATGATCCGCCCGTTGCGGAAATCAAACGCCGTGCCCGCCACGCTGCGCACCTCGCCCGTGGGCAGCAGGGCCTCGTCCGTCGGCAGATAGGCATCCGCCGCGATCTGCAACCGGTGCCCCGCCCATGTCGCCGCACCGCCAAGGTTCCAATAGCTGTGCTGGGCGATGTTCATCACCGTGGCTGCATCCGTTGTCGCCGTCACCTCCAGCCGCAGCACTGTCCCTGTCACCCGGTATTCTGCCCAGATCTGGCGCCGTCCCGGAAACCCGTCCCCCACCAGCCGACAGCCCAGCGTCACCGTATCTGCCCGCGCCTCGATCACTTCCCACACCCGCGCGTGTATTCCACCCGGCCCCGCATGCAGCAGGTTGCCCCCCTCATTCGGCACCAGCGCGTGCTGCTTGCCTGCAATCTCGACCCGCGCGCCCGTAAGCCGATTTGCCACCGGCCCCACCAGCACGCCGTGGTACTGCATCGCACCTTCGCAATCGGCCATCGTGCCCGCCCCGCAGGTCAGATCATACCCCACCCCCGCCAGCCGCACCGATTGCAACGCCGCCCCATAGGTCAGCACCGCCACCTGCAATGCATCCGACCCGATCATGATGCGGTCCACCTGCCGCCCTGCCGACGTGACCCCGAAGCCGTCCATCCCGCCCCCCTGCAAAAGCTGTCCTTTGCTGGCGAACCGGCGCAGGCAGGTCAACCCCCGGCGACACAATCCGCGATTGTCTGTGCCATCCCCGTCATCAACGCCGCATAAAGCCCGGCCCCCGGTTCCAGCGATGAACCCACCGGGTCCAGCGCGCCGCCAATCCGCGCCTGCGTGCCCTCGACCATCTGTTCCACCATCACCGGGTCATGCTGCACTTCGGGAAAGATGCACACCGCCCCGCCCGCCACCACCATCTCGCGCAGTTCCGCAATCCTTGCGGCGCCAGGGGCAGAGGCATCCCCTTCGGCGATCGCGCCCGCAATGTCGATGTCATAATGGGCCGCGAAATAGCCGAACGCCTCGTGGAACACGATCACCGGCTGTTCTGCGGTTGGTGCCAGAATCGCCATGATCTCGGCATCCAACGCTGCCACATCCGCCACTGCCGCCACGGCATTCGCCGCATAGGTTGCGGCATTTTCAGGGTCCAGCCGCCCCAACTCCCCCGCAATCGCCATCAGCCAAATCTGGGCATTCGCAGGTTTCAGCCAGGCATGCGGATCAACCCCTTCGGCGGCGTGATCCGCATGCCCCGCCGCGTCAGCCTGTTCTTCGCCCTCATGGGCGTGCCCGGCCTCATCCGCATGCGGCTCGCCTTCATGTTCCGCATGCCCGCCCGCCCCGTAAGCCTGCGTGAGTGTCCCCGGCGCCTCCAGCAGCCCCAACCGCGTCACCTCCAGCGGCACTGCCTCCAGTGCCCGGTCCAGCCATGGCGTCAGTTCCGGCCCGATCCACACCACCAGTGTCGCCTCATTCAATCCCGCCGCCTGACTGGGCCGCAATTGAAAGCTGTGCTCGCTTGCGCCTTTTTCCAGCAGCAGTTCCGGCGTGCCCAGATCGCCCATCACCTGCATCACCAACGCATGAACCGGCGGAATATCCGTCACCACGCGCGGCACCTCGGCCCGTGCAAGACCCGCCATCGCAACAAGACTCGCCATTGCAATCGTTATGGTATAACGCATTTCGAAATCCCTTTTGCCATGCTTTGTGGCATAGACAACGTAATACTATAACAGGTCAATCCCCCAAAGATGCACCCCCACGACCACCCGCATGATCCCGCCTGCACCGCCTGTACGACGCCCGACCTTGCCTTTGCCCCGCATGATCATGCCGGTTGCGCAACCGATGTGCTGACCCGCGCCGATGCACTTGCGGCGGCAAATGGCGTCCGCCTGACCCCGGTGCGCCGCCGCGTTCTGGAAATCCTGCTCGAAGGCCACCGCGCCATGGGGGCCTATGATGTGCTGCAACGCCTTGCGTCCGATGGCTTTGGCCACCAGCCCCCTGTCGCCTACCGCGCGCTTGATTTTCTGGTGGAACAGGGGCTTGTTCACCGCATCCACCGCCTGAACGCCTTTGCCGCCTGCATGCACCCGGGCGAGGCGCATGCCCCCGCTTTTCTGATCTGCACGGCCTGCCATCTGGTGGCCGAGGCCCCCGCCACCCCTGTCCGTGCCGCCCTGAACAAGGCGGCCAAAACGCTTGGCTTCACCATCGACACCGCCCATATCGAGGCGCAGGGCCTGTGCCCCGCCTGTCAGGCACTGCAATGACCCTGATCGCCGCCGAAAATCTGTCTGTGCGCATCGGGTCCACCGACGTGCTGCAAGGCATCACCCTTGCCATCAAACCGGCCGAGATTGTGACGATCCTTGGCCCCAACGGATCGGGCAAATCCACCCTGCTCCGCGCCCTTCTGGGCATCGTGCCACCCTCGTCGGGCCGCATCTTGCGCACGGCGGGGCTGCGTATCGGCTATGTGCCACAACGTCTGACCATCGACCGCAGCCTGCCCATGACGGTGCGCCGCTTTCTGTCGCTGCCCCTGCGCTGCACCGATGATCAGGCCAGCGCCGCCCTTGCCCGCGTCGGCCTGCCCAGTGTGGACCAACGCCAGATGGCCGACCTGTCGGGCGGACAGTTTCAGCGTGTGCTGCTGGCCCGTGCCCTGCTACCCAACCCGCAGCTTCTGGTGCTGGATGAACCCACCCAAGGCCTTGACCAACCCGGCGAGGCCGCGTTCTACCGCCTGATCGCCGAGGTCCGCGAACAGACCCGCGCCGCCATCCTGATGGTCAGCCATGATCTGCATGTCGTGATGGCCGCATCCGACCGCGTGATCTGCCTGAATGGCCATATCTGCTGTGAAGGCACCCCGCGCGTGGTATCCAACGCGCCTGAATACCGCGCCCTCTTTGGCCTTGGCACGCAAGGCGCGCTGGCACTGTATCAGCACGAACATGACCATACACATGATCACGATCATGCCCACCCGGACCATGAACATCATGCTGGATGATTTCCTGACCCGCGCCGCCCTTGCGGGGATCGGCGTCTCTGTTGCCACCGGGCCCTTGGGCAGCTTTGTCGTCTGGCGGCGCATGGCCTATTTCGGCGATGCCACATCACATGCCGCCATCCTTGGTGTGGCCCTTGCCCTTGCCACCGATCTGCCCATCGGCCTTGGTACGCTTGTCGTCGCCCTGGCCATGGCCGCCACCGTCTCCACCCTCGCCGCCAAAGGCTGGGCGATGGATACCACGCTGGGCGTGCTGGCGCATTCCGCATTGGCCGTGGGCCTTGTCGCCGTGTCGTTCATCCCCACAGTGCGCACCGACCTGTCCGCCTATCTGTTCGGCGATATACTGGCCGTCAGCCGCATGGACCTTGCCTATATCTGGGGCGGGGCGGTGATCGTGCTGGGCCTGCTTGCGTGGCGCTGGTCTGCGTTGCTGACCGCCACGCTGAACCCCGATCTCGCCCATGCCTCCGGCATCAACCCGGACCGTGAACGCCTTGTGCTGACCCTCGCGCTTGCCGTTGTCGTCGCCGTCGCGATCAAGGTCGTGGGTGCCCTGCTGATTGCCGCCATGCTGATCATCCCCGCCGCCGCCGCCCGCGGGGTAACCCGCACACCGGAAAGCATGGCATTGGTGGCCAGCGTCATCGGTGCTGTGGCCACCATCGCGGGCCTTTGGGCGTCCCTCACCTGGGACACGCCCGCAGGCCCCTCGATCATCGTCGCCGCCACCTGCGCCTTCGCCGTCTCCGCCAGTGCGGCGCGGCGGGTGTGACCAGACGATGCCGCCCGTAGGGTGCGTGCTTGCACGCACCGACACCGCGATCACGCAATGTTTCAAAAGTCTTAACAGACCCTGTGGATAACTTTACTTATATATTGATTTCATAAGGAAAAATCAAAAATTGACAGCCGTCAATTTGCGCCTCTACCCCACCCAGAACGCCGTCACCGACAGGCAGACCAGCACCACCCCCGTCAGCCCGGCACGCAGCCGCATCCACCACGCAGGCGCCAGATCCTGCGCCCAGAACATGTAGTCAAGCCCCAACAACAGCACATATCCCAACCCAAGGTAAATCGCCGAACTGACCGGCCCGTTGCCCACAAAGAAGAACACCCACAGCGCGGGTAACACCGACAGGCCGTATCCCACCGCCGCCATCTGCCCCGTCAGACGCGTGGCAAACCCCCACAGCACGCCCGACATGAACGCAAGGATGATCGTGCCATAGGCCAGCCCGACATAGGGCCCCACGAACCGTGGCCCAAGGGTGCGCAGCCCGAATTCACAGGCAACGGGCGACAGCTCCGTCGCCACCCCCCAGACAAACGGGATCAACCCGGCCGCCCCAAGGATCAAGGCTGCACGCGGGATCTGTGTCACACCGGTTCCCGCAAAATGCGTGGCACCTTGAACTCCACATTCTCCACCGCCGTCTCGACCATCTCCACCGTCACGGCAAACCGTGCGCGGAACGCGTCGATCACCTCGTTCACCAGAACCTCCGGCGCCGATGCCCCCGCCGTCACACCGACCGAACCAATCCCTTCCAGCGCCCGCCAGTCGATATCCACCGCCCGCTGCACCAGTTGTGCATAGGCACAACCCGCCGTGCGCCCCACCTCCACCAGTCGCAGGCTGTTGGATGAATTCGGCGCACCAATCACCAGCAGCGCATCAATCCGCCCCGCCATCGCCTTGACCGCCGCCTGCCGGTTCGTCGTCGCATAACAAATATCTTCATGTGCCGGGGCCAGAATGGCCGGAAACCGCGCCTTCAGCGCCGCCGCAATCCCCGCCGTATCATCCACCGACAGCGTCGTTTGCGTGATGAATGCAAGGCGCGCCTCGTCACGCACCACAAGGTGCGCAACGTCGGCTTCGGTTTCCACCAGCAGCACCTCACCCGGTGGCAACTGGCCCATCGTGCCCACGGTTTCGGGGTGCCCCGCATGCCCGATCATGATCATCTGCAAACCACTTTCAGAATGCCGCGCGGCCTCGTTATGCACCTTGGTGACCAAAGGACATGTCGCATCGACTGCGAT
>JANNKX010000153.1:0-2455 GCA_031396505.1 Rhodobacterales bacterium | reverse complement strand
CCACATATCCTCCGCTTTCCCGACCAACCGAATTGATCTTATTCAAATTGTGTGGGTTTATCGCGCAGTCTGTTCTCGCGGCTTCGCGGGGCCGGGAAGACGACAGGGCAAGAGGTCCGGGCAAGGCGGCACAGCGCGTGGATTGTGCCTTTTTGCGGTTAAGAAACGAAGCGCTGGTCCTTTGGCCGCGCGAAAGGGAGCGGACCGAATGAACAAGCGCGTGACGATCAAAGGCCCGGCTGACCCGACCCCTGCCAAACCCGCCGCCCCGTGCTATGTTCGCCCGATGTGGACGCGTAAACCTTGCGTGATCGGCGGTCAGGCTGCCCCCGACGACTGGCTGGTGCTGTGGTGCGGGCAGGACTGCGGGCGGGTGCATTTGACCTATTCGCCGATAAACGCGCAGCGCGCTGTCTGGGCCTGGACAGCGTGGTGCGATCCCGCCGCCGATGGCCGTTGCGACACGCTGGCCGAAGGGTGCGACCTGGTGCGCAGGTCCGTCATTGCCGCAGGCGGACGGATGAGCGGGTCGCGGGGTGATCTGGTGATGTAGGGGCGTCATGGCTGCCCCCCCGGAAAGCCATTGTGTTCCACCCCGTCTAGCAGGCGACCGGCGCGGGCTTTACCGATGCGGACTGCCTGTAGAGCATTCCCGAGGTTGCAGGTTTCGACGGGACCAATGGTTTTGGTATTCGGGCCGCATGCTCCATCGTTGAAAAATGCAAAGCCAAGCCATTTCTGGCCATACGCGCCGTTGGTTCGAATGTTGGCCGCAGCCCAAGCTGTAAACCCGGATTGGCCAAAAGGTAGCCACTGGCCCCACTGTTTGAAATGAAATGCAACCCCCGCCTCCGCACATTGATCACGCAGGCTGCGGAACCAGTCGGGATGCGCGGGGCGGGCGTGCTTGCCGGACTCGCCGCCGGTGATGACCAGATCAAGACGCGCAGATACACCGCGGTGCGGTCGGATAATCCCGTGCGTGCCATTTAAGGCGTCTATCTCGACTGGTGGTTCACTCGGTTGCAGATAGTTTAGTGTCACCGGCCCCAGCAGCGGTTCGGCGCTGATGAACCGCACGGCGGCGGGGGTAGCGAGCAGCTGCGGGATGCGCAGATCGGCGCTGGCTTGATCGTGGATCGAGGTGCCAAGCCAGACATTGGGCAGGGGCCAGAGTAATGAGATATTATTTTGGAATGACCATTTTCCTGTTGCATGCATCGCAGTTGCATAACTGGCCGCTGCCAGCCGCCGCGCGGGGTCTGACAGATACGCCCGCGCCCGCTCTGGCCGCTTCGTCAGCAACTGAAACGTGTGCTGCGGGGCCAGTGCCATCACTGCAAACACCCGGTCGATCCATGCGTCCGGCACGTTTTCGTGGAACAGATCACCATGGGCGCAGACGAAAATCCGGCGGGGTTTTTTCCAGCGCAGGGGCTGGTCCAGCCAGCCCTCGTTGAACCGCACCTCGCCCGTGAACTTGGCCACGCCATCTGCATTGTTGCGGGCCAAACCCGCGCGGCTGGGGTGGCGGGCGAGGGCGGGCCAGTTGGCCGACAGGTGCGCGGCATAGCAGTTGCGGCACCCTTCATCGACCAGAGTGCAGCCGGTGATAATGTTCCAAGTGCTGTCGGTCCATTCGATGGTGGATTTGTCAGCCATGATCGGGGCCTTTCTGTGAGGCAAGTTTGTTGCGCGCGATCGTCAGGATGATGCAGCCGGGCTGGGTGCCAAGGGTTTCGATGTCAAGCATGATGTCAGTCATTCCCGCACCCCCAAGGCTTTCTTCACCGTCTCGACCAAAAGCATAAAGGGAATTAGCAGGGCCAAGCCAAGTGTTGCTATAAAAGCCCCGAACCCTGCAACCGCCACAGGAAGGGCAACTACGGCAATCAACAAAGCATAGGGACCGCCCATTAAGGCAGAGTCTTGCAGCAAATAGCCCGCGCCCATTGCGCCATACGGCGCAAGCCCAAGTGCCCACATTCTCCAATCTTTATGGCCTAAATCGTCCATCATTTCGCCTCAATCGCTATCATCTTCACACCCAAGGCTTCCTTCACCGCCGCGACCGTCACGCCTGCATCCCGTGCGGTGGCGCGCCAGAGGTGGGGCAGATCGCCCGCCAGCAGGACGCCGCCGGGAGTGTGTTTCTCTGCGGCGGTGCGCCGCCGGGTGTAGTGGGTCAGGATATCAGGCACGTCCGCCTCCGTTGGTTGCGCGGGTGAAGAGGTCGAAGATCCGGCCTTCGCCGAAGGTTTCGATTTCATTGGCGATTTCGGCGAACATGGCTTCGCCGCGCGCCTCTTCCTCGGGTGTGGTCGGTCCGGTGTCTGGATGAAGGACGCCGAGGACAAGGCCCTGATACGCCAGCGCGCCCACGTAGAAGGCCTGCCGGGTTTCGGCGAGCTGATCCGATGGAATGCGCACCGCCCAAGCCGCGCCGGAGCAGGCC
>JANNKX010000105.1:0-16685 GCA_031396505.1 Rhodobacterales bacterium | reverse complement strand
GGCCTGGAAAATTCTGATGCACGAACAGGATCTTCACACCGCATCCCCGAACGCCGCCCGCATCAGGGTGCGCGTATACGCATGTGCCGGGTGCGCGAACAAATCCGCCGCCGTGCCCGCCTCCACGATATCGCCATCCTTCATCACGATCACCCGGTGCGACATCGCGCGGATCACCCGCAAATCATGGCTGATAAAGATGTAGGCCAGCCCGTTCTTGCGTTGCAGCGCGCGCAACAAGTCCACAATCTGCACCTGCACCGTCATATCCAGCGCCGATGTCGGCTCGTCCAGCACGACCAGCTTCGGCTCCAGGATCATCGCCCGCGCAATCGCAATCCGCTGCCGTTGGCCGCCCGAAAATTCGTGCGGATAACGCGCCATGGTCGCCGGGTCCAACCCCACCTCGGCCATGATCCCCGCCACCATGTCGCGCTTGTTGCGCCCCGGTGCCACGCCATGCACGCCCAGCCCCTCGGCGATGATATCCTCGACCGTCATGCGCGGCGACAGACTGCCATAGGGGTCTTGAAACACCACCTGCAAATCCCGCCGCAGTGACCGCAAGTTGCGGCTGTGAACGCCCTGGATGTCGTTGCCCAGAACCGCAATCCGCCCCGTCGATGGCAAAAGCCGCAGGATCGCATTCGCCAGCGTCGTCTTGCCCGACCCGCTTTCGCCCACCACACCCAACGTCTCCCCCGCCCGCACCGTCAGCGTCGCGTCATTGACCGCCTTCACATGGCCGACCGTGCGTCGCAAAAGGCCCCGTGTGATCGGAAACCACACCCGCAACTTTTCCGTCGTCACGACTGCCGCCGCCGTATCCGGCACCGGGTCCGGCGTGCCCGTCGCATGCGCCGCCAGCAGTTTTTGCGTATACGGATGCTTTGGGGTGGCAAAGATATCGGCAGTTTTGCCCTGTTCGACGATCTCGCCATTCTGCATCACGCAGACCCGGTCCGCGATACGCCGCACAATCCCCAGATCATGCGTAATGAACAACAGGCTTAACCCTTCCTTGCGCTTCAGATCCGCCAGCAGTTCCAATATCTGCGCCTGTATTGTCACATCCAAGGCCGTCGTCGGTTCATCCGCGATCAACAGGTCTGGTCCATTGGCCAGCGCCATCGCAATCATCACGCGCTGGCGTTGCCCGCCCGACAGTTGATGCGGATAGGCCGCAAGGCGGCTTTCCGCCTCGCGGATGCCCACCTTTTGCAGCAGTTCAATGATCCGTGGCCGCGCCGCAGCCCCCCGCAACCCCTGATGCAGCGCAAGACTTTCCGCCATCTGGCGTTCGATCGTGTGCAGCGGGTTCAGCGACGTCATCGGTTCCTGAAAAATGAAACTGATGTCATTGCCACGCACCTTTTGCAGCGCAGCCTCGGTCGCGTTGATCATCTCGGTCGCATTGTACCGCACCGATCCGGTGACCGTCGCGTTATCGCCCAACAGCTTGACCAGCGACAGCGCCGTCACCGATTTGCCCGACCCGCTTTCGCCCACGATTGCCAGCGTCTCGCCCTTGGCAATGGCAAAGCTGATCTGCTTGACCGCCGCGATTTCGCGCCCTTCCTGATGAAAGGTAACCGACAGGTCCTTGACCGCAAGCAACGTCATCGGAAGGTCTTTCTGGGATCAAACGCATCGCGCACGCCTTCGAAGACGAACACCAGCAGGCTTAGCATGACCGCATAGGTCACAAAGGCCGAAATCGCCAACCACGGGGCCTGCAGGTTCTGTTTTGCCTGCAACGTCAACTCGCCCAGTGACGGCGACGATGACGGCAACCCGAACCCCAGATAGTCAAGGCTCGCCAGTGCCCCGATGGTGCCCGTGATGATGAACGGCAAAATCGTCAGCGTCGCCACCATCGCATTCGGCAACACGTGCCGGAACATGATGCGGGCGTCCGACACGCCCAACGCCTTGGCCGCCCGCACATATTCAAAGTTGCGCGCGCGCAGGAATTCGGCGCGCACCACACCCACCAGCCCGGTCCAGCCGAATGCGATCATGATGCCCACCAGCAGCCAGAAGTTCATCTGATACAGCGACGCGATGATGATGATCACATACAGAAGCGGTGTCGCGCTCCAGATTTCCAGCACGCGCTGGAACAAAAGGTCGACGATCCCGCCGAAATACCCCTGCACCGCCCCCGCCGCGACGCCGATGATCGACGTGAAGACGGTCACGATCAACGCAAATGTCACCGACAGCCGAAATCCGTAAATGATCCGCGCCGCCACATCACGCGCTGTGTCATCCGTACCCAGAATGTGGTTGGCATCCGGTGGTGACGGTGCCGACCCGCCCGTCAGATCATCACTGATGGTGGTATAGCTGTACCTGATCGGCGCTGACAGGATCCAGCCCCGGTTCACCGCCACCCCGTCCACCGTGCCCTTGTCATGCGCCTCGGCGTAAACCGCTTCCGGGTCGTCAAAGCATGTCTCCGACCCTGCCGAAACAATCAGGCAACGCACTTCGATATCGCTGTACTTCGCCTCGGTCTGGAAATCGCCGCCGAACGCACGTTCCGGGTAAAACTTCAGGAATGGCACATAATAGCCGCCATCATATTTCACCAACAACGGCTTGTCGTTCGCGATGACTTCCGCCCCCAGCGACAGAATATACAGCACCGCAAAAATCACCAGCGACCATGCCGCACGCCTGTTGGCGCGAAAGTTCCGCAGGCGGCGTTGGTTCAGCGCAGACAGGGTCATGTGTTATCCCCGCCGATCAAAATCAATGCGCGGATCAACCAGCACATACATCAAATCCGAAATGATCCCCACAATCAGGCTCAGGATCCCGAACGCAAACAGCGTGCCAAACACCACCGGATAATCCCGTTCCACCGCCGAACGGAACCCCAACTGCCCCAACCCATCCAGCGAAAAGATCGTCTCGATAATCAGCGATGACCCAAAGAACACCGAGATAAACAGCGCCGGAAACCCCGCGATCACGATCAGCATCGCGTTGCGGAACACATGCCCATACAGCACGCGGCCTTCGGACAGGCCCTTGGCGCGCGCCGTCATCACATACTGCTTCTTGATCTCGTCCAGAAAGCTGTTTTTCGTCAGCAGGGTCAGCGTCGCGAACGATGCAATCGTTGTCGCCGTCACCGGCAGGGCGATGTGCCACAGATAATCCGTGACCTTCCCCCACGCCGAAAGACTGTCCCAGTTATCGGACACCAGGCCGCGCAGCGGGAACCATTGAAAATATGAGCCCCCCGCGAAAAACACCAACAACAGCACACCAAACAGAAACCCCGGTATCGAATAGGCCGCAATGATCACCGCACTGGTAATCGTGTCAAACCGCGTCCCGTCGCGCACCGCCTTGCGAATGCCCAGCGGGATCGAGATGAGGTAGGCAATCACCGTCGACCACAGGCCCAGCGTGATCGACACCGGCATCTTTTCCAGCACAAGATCCACCACACTGACCGACCGAAAGAAACTCGTCCCGAAATCCAGCGTCAGATAGTTGCCCATCATGATGAAAAAACGCTCGGTCCGGGGGATGTATTCCTTTTCACATTCCGGCGCCTTGACTGACGGCGTGCCCGTAAAGCCTTCGGCGCAGACGATGCGCACAAATCCGTATTGCAGTTCCAGTTCCGCAATGAAATCCGGTGGCAGACCCCGCGCACCGATATAGCCGCTGTCGTCTTCGCCCCCCGTGACCGCGTCGCCGCCGCCCGCAATCCCTTCCAGACTGTTGCCCCCGCCTTCGATGCGGGCCAAGGCCTGATCCACCGGCCCGCCCGGCAGCGAATCCGTCAGCCAGAAGTTGATGATCATCACGCCCAACAGCGTCGGGATCACCAACAGCAAACGTCGAAGAATATACGCGCCCATGCGGTGCTGTGCCCGCCGCTATTGCAAGACGCCGCGCGCGCGCAGGGCCTCGGCTTTGTCTGCGTTGTACCACCAGAACGACAGCTCGCCCAAGGCATAGGGCGGCATGTTTTCCGGGTGTTCGAACATGTCGTAATACGCAATCGTATGCGTATCCTTGAACCATTGCGGCACCCAGAACCGTTCCGCCCGCAGCACCCGGTCCAACGCCTTGGTCGCCACGGTCAGGCTTTCGGTCGAATCCGCCGCCATCACCACCTCGATCATCCGGTCCACAGCCGGGCTTTTCACGCCCGCTGTGTTGAACAGCGATACATCCGCCGTTTCCGACCCGTAGTATTGCTTCAGTTCCGATCCGCTGATGTAATCTGACCGCGCGTTGTCCGTGATGATGTCAAAGTCATATTTACCATCCGGGCGCGTGCGCAATTCAAACTGCGCCGGATCCACCGACTCCATGATCGCATCCACCCCCAGGGCCCGCAGGTTTTCCACATAGGGCAGGATCACCCGGTCAAAACTGGGCGATGCGTTCAGAAAACTCACCGTCAGCTTTTCACCCGCCGCATTGCGCCGCATCCCGTCGTCGCCCACCATCCAGCCCGCCGCATCCAACAGGTCGGACGCCGCGCGCAGATTGCCCCGGTCCAACTGCCGCGCACCTGATTGCGAAACCGGTGTCGGTTCCGATGTCAGGATCGCCGCGTCCAGCAATCCTTCATCCACCAAGGGCTGCAACACCGCCACCTCTTCCGGCGACGGCGTATCCGACGCCTCAAGATAGCTGTTTTCCCAGATGCTATCGATGCGCGCGTAAACCCCGTAAAACAGTGCCTGATCCGCCCATTCAAAGTTGAACATCAACCCGATCGCCTCGCGCACGCGGATGTCCTGAAACTTTGCGCGGCGCAGGTTCAGGATGAACGCCTGACCGTTGCCCTTGGACCCGTTCGGCAGCTCCACCTTGACCACATCACCATTCAACACCGCCGGAAAGTCATAGCCTGTCGCCCATTCAATCGACGATGCCTCGTTGCGGAAATTATAATTGCCCGCCTTGAACCCTTCGAACGCCGCGTTGTAATCGCCGTAGTATTCCAGCCGGATCGTATCGAAATTGCCCTGCCCCACGTTCAATGGATGCGTGTTGCCCCAATAATCCGGATTGCGCCGATAGGTCACCGACGTGCCCGTTTTCATGCTGTCCAGCAGGTACTGCCCCGTCCCCACGAACGGCACCAGACTGTCTTCGGCCAGATCGCGGTTGTTCCCCTCATAATCCGCCTTCGACATGATCGTCAGTCCGCCCATCTTGCCCGGCAGATCGCGGTAGGGGATGCCCGGCTTGAACGTGAACTTCACCTGCAACGGTCCCAGAATTTCAACCTTTTCGACTTCCTGCGCCAGAATGATCCTGAAATCCGTCAGCCCCTTCGCCAGAAAAAGCTCATAGCTGAACAGCACATCCTCCGCCGTCATCGGCGTGCCGTCCGAAAATTTCACATCGTCACGCAGGTTGAAAATCACCCATGACCGGTCCACCGGATATTCCATCGTCGTGCACAAAAGGCAGTATGACGACCCGATTTCATCGGCCGTCCCCGACAGGATGGTTTCATACATAATGCTGGACAGGCCCGCCGAACGCCCCTTTTCGGAATAGGGATTCATGCTGTCAAACCCGCCGAATACCCATTGCGAAATCTCGCCGCCTTTCGGTGCATCCGGGTTGACATAATCCAGATGGGCAAAATCCGCGGGGTATTTCAGGTCGCCGAACGGCGATATGCCATGCGCGACGATGGTCTCCTCCGCCCGCGCCATGGATGCCAGCAGGCCAAGGCCAAGGATCAGAAAGCCCGCAGCCATCATCCGCACGATCCCACCTGCGTGCTGATCTGCCCTGACCGCTGCGCGCGCCGTTGACCCTGCCATCCCGCTACCCCTTTGTCTGCCCAGCCCGTTTCGGGCCTGTATTTATATCGTAATGCTAAAACAACGCGGGCCCGCACCGCAAGTCGCGTTTCACATCGCCCACACCAGCTTGACTGGTCAATTTCATGTGAAAAGCCGCCCGAAAGGGCGGCTTTGATACAAATCGGGTGATCCGCGGCTCACGGTTGCGTGGTTGCCAGATAGGCGATCAGGTTCGCGCGATCTTCGGCTTTGCCAAGGCCGGCAAAACCCATTGCAGTGCCCGGCGCATATCCCTTGGGGTTTTCCAGAAATCCATTCAGGTTGTCTGGCGTCCACGCGTCGCCCGCCATCGCCACCAACGTGTCCGAATATCCGTAGCCCGCGACCGATGCCTTGGCCCGGTCAACCACGCCGTTCAGATGCGGCCCCGTGCCGTCTTCCCCGTTCAGCTTGTGGCAGGATGCGCATTTGCCAAACACTTTTTCACCGGCTCCCGCATCCGCAGATGCTAGCAGCGTCGCAAAATCAGGGCCCTCTTCGACCGCTTCCGCCGTCTCTGCGCCCGCGACCTCGATGGAGTACGCCTGCACCATTTCTTCGCCGTGGCCCGCCTCGTGATGACCATAGATCGTCTCGCCCGCCCAAGACCCCATCAGAAAAACCAGAAAAGACCCGCAGAACGCGCCCAGTGCTTTGGTCAGTGTCATCGTGTCCAACATGTCGCGTCTATCCTTCGCCGTCGTGTTGCGCGCTATCTATCCGCTTCCACCCACCGGATTCAAGGTGTAGACGCGCGACTAATCGCCCCTTGAGCGGGATAAGTTGAGTAAGGAGTGCGCGATATGGCCGGACGCATCGCATTTCAGGGCGAACTGGGGGCCTATTCGCATCAGGCCTGCCGTCAGGCCCGTCCTGCGATGGACGCCGTACCCTGTCGCACGTTCGAGGACGCGATTGAACTTTGCCGTATCGGCGATGCCGATCTTGCCATGCTACCCGTCGAAAATTCGACCTATGGCCGCGTCGCCGATATTCATTCCCTGCTGCCCCAATCAGGCTTGCGCATCGTGGACGAGGCGTTTGTGCGGGTGCATATCAACCTCCTTGCCCTGCCCGGCACGCCCCTGACCACCATCACCGCCGCGATGAGCCATACCGTGCTGTTGGGCCAATGCCGCGATTTCCTGCGTCTGCACAACCTGCGCGCCATTGCCGGGGCTGATACCGCAGGGTCGGCCAAGATCGTTGCCGAAAAGGGTGATCGCACCCTTGGCGCCCTGGCCTCCGAACTTGCAGGCGAAATCTATGGCCTTGATGTCGTCGCCCGCGAGATCGAAGATCAATCCAACAACACCACGCGTTTTCTTGTCATGGCGCGCGCCGCTGATCTGTCGCGCCGCGCAGACAAGATGATGACCACCTTCACCTTCCGTGTGCGCAACATCCCCGCCGCGCTTTACAAGGCGATGGGCGGCTTTGCCACCAATGGCGTGAACATGACCAAACTGGAAAGCTACATGGTCGGCGGGTCCTTCACCGCAACCGAGTTTTATGCCGATATCGAAGGTCACCCCGATGATCCTGCCGTCGCCCGCGCGTTGGAGGAGCTGGACTACTTCACTTCCAGCGTCACCATCCTAGGCGTCTACCCCGCCGATCCCAAACGCGGCGAAAGCGGATCACCGTCCATCTGACAAAGACCGAAGGCTACAAGCCGCTGGTCACCTGGCTCTAACGCACCCCGCGGCTAACCGGGCGCTGTGTCGCGCGAAACCGCTGTGTAACTTCTTCGCCAATCGCCGCCACACGGCGATCCATAGTCCGCTGCACCCGCCCCCGCGCCAATCGCAGCGATTGCAAGATCAGCCGCGCCCCCAGCGTTTTCGGCTTTGCCTCGCCCACCATCACCAGCCTTGTGCGGTTCACGCCAAGTTCCAACAGATCAACGATCGACGTGCCTTCAAACAGCCCGCCGTCAATCGCGAACGCCGCCCGCGCCCCCGGATCAATCGCCGTCAGCCGGATCGCCAGCTTGCGGTCCTTGCCGCGATAACGGAACCGCACCAGCCAAGACAAACCCGGTGCCACCGCTGTCAATTTGTCCGTGCGCACCACATCCGCGCCGCGCCGCATCGCGCTGCGTTCCCAGCTGTCGAAATCTGTCAGCGTCTTGAATACGAAATCGACCGGCGCCTCGATGTCATGGCGTGTTGTAACCTTCATGCTGCTGCCCTTGCCTGACCCGGTTCTTGTGCGGCATCTTTCCGCCTGTGACCGTTTTCCTGCTATCCAAGCCTGTCAGCAAGCCAGTTCGCAATCAAAAAATGTGCGATTGCCCCTTTCCGGGCCGGTTTCAGGCGCGGGTGTTCCCCAGCCATCACGGTCACCATCTCTTCCCGGCTGATCCACAGCGCATCGTCCAGCTCCGCCGGATCAATCGTGATCACCTCGCTCACCGCCTCCGCTGCACAGCCGATCATCAATGATGCCGGAAACGGCCATGGCTGGCTTGCCAGATACCGCACCGCCCCCACCTGAATGCCCGATTCCTCGGCCACCTCGCGCCGCACCGCCGCCTCGATCGTCTCGCCCGGTTCGACAAAGCCCGCAAGGCACGAATACATCCCCTCCGGCCAGCCCGGACTGCGCCCCATCAGACAGCGGTTGCCATGCGTCACCAGCATGATCACCACCGGGTCCGTGCGCGGAAAGTGATGCACGCCGCAAGCCGGACAATCGCGCTGCCACCCAGCCATCGCAAGATCCGATGCCGCCCCGCAGGCCGCACAAAACCCATGGCTGGCATGCCATTGCAACACTGCCCGTGCCGCCACTGCCAGCTCCGCCGCGCGTGGCGACAACATCGTCATCACCCCGCGCAATTCGGTAAACCCCGCCTCGTCCGGCATCATCGGATGACGCTGTATCGACAGGTCGGCAAACCCGCCCACGCTCGCAGTATCCGCTGCGGGTTGCCACGCCCCGATATCTTGGGCAAAGCGCGCCACACCGTCATCCAGCCCCAGAAACACCCGGTCACCGCCTTGCGCGAAAATCGCATGGTCCGCGGCCACCCATACCAGCCCGGCGGCATCCATCAACGGTTTGCCGCGCCAGAACGCCAACACATGCCCCCGCGCCAACAGATCCGCCACCGCGCCCGCATCACCGCGCAATTCCCCCGCCCGGTCAAGCCCGGACCCCCCGAATGTCACCGTTTCCGCATGCCGCATCTGACCCGTCCCTTTTCCGTCGTGATGCCATGCCACGGCAACGCTGGCAATTCGCGCAAACACGACGCGCAAAAATACAACAATGCGCGGAAAAGCGCCGCTTTTCGAAAGTTTCCCCCTGCAGCACACGCGCTGTGGTTGTAAAGTCCGGAGGTGATTTCAGTTCGTCCGAAAGTGCTGGGCCGTTCGTTAACCGTGCCGCTATCTTCGTTTGTCACCCCATCCGCAAGGCCCCGCCGTGAAAGACCTTTACGCCACACTTGTGCCAACGGTCGCCTTTCGCTTTCTCGCGACATCCGATTTGCATGCGCACCTGATGGCGTGGGACTATTACGCCGATCGCCCCTCTGACACTGTTGGCCTCGCACGCGTTGCCGCCCTGATCGCGCAGGCACGCACCGAAGTGGCCGATTGCCTGTATTTCGACAATGGCGATCTGATCCAGGGTACGCCGCTTGCCGATCATCAGGCGGATGCCCCCGATGCACAGATGCACCCGATGGTTGCGGCCCTCAATGCGCTCAACTGCGATGCCGCCACCCTTGGCAATCACGAATTCAGTCACGGCATGGGCTACTTGCGCCGCGCGCTGGCGGGCATGCGCTTTCCTGTGGTGTCCGCCAATATGCTGACCTCCAAGGGTGACAGTCCGCATCAGGATGCCACCCTGATCCCGCCCTTCGTCATCCTTGACCGTCAGTTGCGTGATCAGGACGGACAGTTGCATCCCTTGCGCGTCGGCGTGTTCGGTCTGACCCCGCCGCAGGTGCTCGATTGGGATGGCGCGCAGATCAACGAGCCCCTCGCCGCGCGCGATATGGTCGAGGCCGCACGCCACACCATTGCCGCCCTGCGCCGTGCCGGGGCCGATCTTGTGGTCGCCCTCGCGCATACCGGGTTGGGCGTTGCAAATGCTGCAGATGGTGCCGAAAATACGGGCATGATGGTCGCTGCTTTGCCGGGGCTTGATGCGCTTGTTCTGGGGCACACGCATCAGGTCTTTCCATCGGCGGCCTTCGCTGATGTGCCGGGGGCCGATATCGCCAGCGGCACGCTGAACGGCGTGCCCACGGTCATGCCCGGCAACCACGGCTCGCACCTTGGCGTCATCGACCTGACGCTGGTGCGCCACGAGACAGGCTGGCGCGTTCACCACGCCCGGGCCGAAGTGCGCCCGATTTCCACCCGCAACGCCGCAGGTCAGGCCACCGCACTTGTGGCCGATGATCCCGGCATGCTGGCACTTGCAGCCCCGGCCCATCGCGCCGTGCGCGACTGGATGGCACGCCCCATCGGGCAAACCGCCACCCCCTTGCACAGCTTTTGGGCACTTGTCGACGATACCCCGATGCAACGTCTGATTGCGGCCGCACAGGCCTGCCATTTGCGCCGGATCATCGCCGATACCCCCTATGCCGATCTGCCCGTGCTGTCGGCTGTCGCCCCGTTCAAAACCGGCGGGCGCGGCGGGCCGGACCATTTCACCCACATCCCGGCGGGCCCTCTGCTGATGCGGCACGCCGCCGATCTTTATGTTTTTCCCAACACCTTTGCCGCCGTCGTGCTGACCGGGGCCGAGGTTGCAACATGGCTTGAACGCGCCGTCAGTGCCTATACCCGTCTGTTGCCCGGCGCAGGCGATCAACCCCTGCTCGACCCTGCCTTTCCCGGTTTCGGGATCGAGATGATCTCTGGCCTGACCTATGCCGTCGATCTGTCCGCCCCCGCCATGCATGATCCACGCGGCGTTCTGGTCAACCCGCACGGCGGGCGCATCCGCGATCTGTGCTTTGACGGCGCGCCGATTGACCCCGCCGCGCACTTTGCCCTTGCCACCAACAGCTACCGCCTCGGCGTCGTGTCCGCCCTGATGCCCCACAAACCCTGCGTGATCGCGACCGGCACTCGTACTACGCGCGAGATTCTGCTGGGTCAGATAGCCGCCAAGCCGGATCTGCCCGCAGCACCGCCCCCCGGCTGGCACCTGACTGCCGCACCCGGTTGCCACGGCCTGATCGACACCGCGCCCGCCGCACTGGCATATCTGAAAGATGTATCCCGCTTTCACCCGCAAAACCTTGGCCTGACGCAAACCGGATTTCTGCGCTTTCGGCTGCACCTGTGATCAGGTATCCCGTCGGCGCAAAGATGGGGTGAACCGATGTATGATGCCGTATTGTTCGATCTTGACGGCACACTGGTCGATACCGAAAGCGTCGCCTTGCATACCGGCATGGCCGCCTTTGCCAGCCTCGGCCACAACGTCAGCACCGCCTTCATGCACGCCCTTGTCGGCAAGGATCAGGCCACCGCCTCGGTGATCATCGCGCAAATCCTGCCCGGCATCGACATCGACGCCCTGAATGACGCATGGCGCGCCGCCTTTACCGCCAGCATCGCGCGCGAATTGCGCCTGAAACCCGGCGTTCTCGCCCTGTTGTCCGCCATCACCCTTCCCATGGCCATCGTCACATCATCAGGCCGTACCGAGGCGCTTGCAAAGACCCAAAAGGCTGGCCTCACCGCGCATTTCCAGACCATCGTGTCCGTCAATGACGTGACCCATGCCAAACCACACCCCGAACCCTTTTTGCTGGCCGCAGCCCGCCTGAATGTCGCCCCCACCCGCTGCCTCGTATTCGAAGACAGCGATACCGGGGCCGAGGCCGCACACCGCGCCGGCTGCACCGTCGTGCAAATCCCCGACATGCAACCCAGCACAGGGCCCTTTGCGCATCATCTTGCCCCCGATCTGCTGACCGGGGCCGCCATGGCCGGGCTTGTGATCTGACCTCGGGCGGATTGCTTTTGATCTGATTCAGATTGAAAGCAATCCAAGACAGGCAAGCCGTTGGGAATGTTGCGTATCGCGTTTGATCGGCTGAACCCGATCAAATGCGAAACGCTCTAAAGTGTCACCACCAGCCCCGGATCAAGCAGCCATGGTGCCACGATCCCGCAGGTATCCGCCAGCGGCAGCAGCGTGTCGGGCACATCCATCCCGATCACCTCACGCATGAACGTCCGCCGCTGCCCCGCACGGTCCAGCACGTGCGGAAACTGTGATGCCAGTTGCATCCGCAGGCCCGCGTCCGCAATGACATAGCCATCCTCCATCCGCGTCGATCCGTAAACCACATGATCCGGGATCACATCCATCTGCATCGCCATCCCCGATGCCAGCCGCACATCCGACCCTTCGTAAATCGGGCTGCTGATCCATTCATCCAACCCGATCAGATGGCCAGGGTTCAACGTGATCCCGAACGTCGCAAGCGGCAGTGCCGCCTGCACCACGTCCCAGACCTGCCCACCCGCCACACCCGGCCGCATCAGGGCACACCAGTCCGACATTGCCTGCACATAAGGCATTGCAAATGCTGTCAGATAATCCTGCGCTGCCGCTGGCAAATCGTCCGCCCCGCGCGCCAGCCACCCCGCCCGGCACACATTCGCCCCCCAATGGCAGATGTTGAACCCGATCCGCGATCCCGCCTGCAACACCTGCCCCGTGGCCCCCGACAACCCCTGATCCGCCCGTGCCCCCGTTGCAAACGTCACATGGCACCCCAGTGGCAGCCCGCCAATCCCTGCCGCCTGTACTGCCTCGAAATCCGTCATGCCCGCCCGCAACGCAAACGCCATCCGGCGCATCGCATGGGCCGCCATATGGTTTGCAAACTCCAGCCGCGCAATCTCCGCCGCGTCCACCCTTGCGCGCAACCCGTACCCCGGATGCATCATCAACGCCGTCGCGTTTTCCACCCGCGCCGCAATCGCGCGCAGCGGATCGGCCAGAAAGGCCGGCACATCAAGCGCCGTTGCCGGATCGTCCACCTCATCCGCCCCGAACCATTTCCAGCCCACAGCCCCGATCACCCCACCCTTCGGCAGCGCCCCGTCCAGCCAATCCGCCAACCGCCGCCCGCCCCGCGGCTGCGACGGCAGCGACAGCGCCGCACAACGCCCCACCGTCACATCCCCCGCCCGCACCAAAGGCGAGATTTGCGTGTAAGGCAGGCACTCATTCCCCACCAGCAGCAGTGCGCTGCCTTCCGTCACCACCAGCACCGCCTCTTCAAAGCGCGGATCGAACCCCGTGATCCAGTGCAGGTTCGCCGCATGTTCGCGGTCGCCATAGATGACCAGCGCATCGTAATGCCGCCCCGCATGGCGCAACGCCGCCAACCGCGCCCGCGCCTCGGCCAAGCCAAATTCCGGCGGCAGATCGGGTGAGCCGAAATCCGGCCATGTGATCCGTGTCAGTTGTGCCATGCCCGCGCTCCCCGTGCCGGGCGCAGGTTAGGCGATCAGCGCAGGCCAGACCACCTGATTTGCACGCGCAAAAGCCCCGATATGCCCGATCTTGCGCAGCCCGAAATCGCCCGGGCGCAGCACCATCTGCCGCTTTGTCGCCTGTGGATACAGTGCCATGGTCCGCCACACCGCCGCCGCGGGCACCACATCATCATCCGCCACCGCCACAATCTTCATCGCCGCCGTCACGCTGGCCGCATCCGGCGCGGGCAGCGTCCGCCCCACATCGCTCAGCCAGAAACCCGGCCGCAGGCACCAGCGCCGCCATTGCCGGTAAACCCCACCCGGCAGGTCCGCGCCAAACCCGATCGACCGCCCCGGCAGATACCCCATCACCGCCGTCATCAGACGCGGCGCACCATACCAGAACCATGCCGCCAGCGCCCGGTAGGGCCAGGGGTGATCGCCAATCGTGATCAAACCGCTGCCCACCGTAATGACCCGCGCCACCCCCGCCATCGGCGCAAACCCCAACATCGTCCCGCCCAGCGAATGCCCGATCACCCAGACCGGCACCCCCGGCACGTGATTGCGCAGCGCCGCCAGTGCGGCGGGTTGATCACGCAGGCCCCAATCCGCAAGGCTGGCCTTGGATGCGCGCACAGGCCCGCGCGCCGATGCACCAAAATCCCGGTAATCATAGGTCAGGCAGGCATAACCCTGCGACGCAAGCCACGTCGCAAAGCCGCGGTAAAACCCCGCCCGCACGCCCACCGCACCATGGATGACAATCGCCGCCTTTGGCACCCCCGCCGGGCGAAACACAGTGCCCACAAGCTGCGCCCCCGGTGCCGCAATCCCAATCGTCTCTGCCGCAGGCAGAATCAGTTCACCCATTTGCATGTCATGCCTCCAAGACTAGACCATTTGGTCCAATAGCAAGATTGGACCAAATGGTCTAGTCTTTTTCCCGTGACCCGGCTATAGCTTGCCGATGAACAGCCCCCTGCCCACCACCCGCGACCGCCTGATTGCCACCGCCGCCCACCTGTTCCGGCGCAATGGCTATCACGCCACCGGCCTTTCCGAACTCCTCAGCGCCGCACAGGTGCCCAAAGGCTCGCTTTATCATCACTTTCCCGATGGCAAGTCCGACCTTGCCATCGCCGCCGCCGATTGGACCGCCGCGCAATTCATCCGTGTCATGGATGATGCCTTCACCCCCGCCCCCGATTTCCGGCAGGGTGCCACGACGCTCTGCTTCAAACTGGCAAAGCTCTTTGATCTGCTCGAGGCAGCGGATGCCTGCCCGATCTCGGCCCTGTTGTTTGACGGCCCCGAGGGCGAGCCGTTCCGCACCCATGCCGACGCCACCTTCAACCGCCTGACCAGGCACCTTGCCGCCCATGGCACCCGCCTTGGCCTTCCTGTGCAAACGGCGACGGATCAGGCCGAACTTCTGGTCGTTGCCATCCAGGGCGCATGGACCATCGCCCGCGCGCGCCGGTCGTCAGACCTGCTGCGCGCCCTGCCTGCACGGTTGTTTCCGTAGGATGGGCATTATTGCCCATCTCGCGGCCGTAAACACGCTTCACGAAATATTTCAAAAGTCTTAACGCTGTGCCGAAATTAAAAGTCAACCTACTGTTTTAATTGTATAAAGCTTGAAATTGACAGCCGTCAATTTCCCGCGTCAATCGCCAAACAAATCCGTCTGCGACCGTGGTGCCGCCAGCCCCAGATGCGCCCACGCCTTTGCCGCCAGCATCCGCCCGCGCGGCGTGCGCTGGATCAATCCCTGCTGCAACAGAAACGGCTCGATCACCTCTTCAATCGCATCGCGCGATTCTGACAGTGCCGCCGACAGCGTCTCCGCTCCGACCGGCCCGCCGCCATAGTTTTCCGCGATCAGGCTCAGATACCGCCGGTCCGCCCCGTCCAGCCCCAGATGATCCACCCCCAGCCGTGTCAGCGCACGGTCGGCCAACGCCCGGCTGATCTGCCCGCCCTCTTCGACAATCGCGAAATCCACCACCCGCCGCAACAGCCGCCCCGCAATCCGCGGCGTGCCGCGCGCCCGTTTGGCAATCTCGCGGCACCCACCCGCATCCGCCTGCACCCCCAGCAACCGCGCGCCCCGCGTCACGATCTCGAACAACTCATCCACCGTGTAAAACTGCAACCGCGTGGGAATCCCGAACCGGTCACGCAAAGGCGTCGTCAGCAAGCCCAGCCGCGTCGTCGCCCCCACCAGCGTGAAGGGTTGCAGATCAATCCGCACCGTGCGCGCCGCTGGCCCCTCGCCGATCACCAGATCCAGCGCGAAATCCTCCAATGCCGGATAAAGGACCTCTTCCACTATCGGGGAAAGCCGATGAATCTCATCAATGAACAGCACATCGCGCGGCTCCAGATTGGTCAGGATCGCCGCCAGATCACCGGGCCGCGCCAGCACGGGGCCGGATGTCATCCGAAACCCCACCCCCAATTCGCGCGCCATGATCTGCGCCAGCGTCGTCTTGCCCAAACCCGGCGGCCCATGAAACAGCGTGTGATCCATCGCCTCACCGCGCATCTTCGCAGATGCGATGAACACCGCCAGATTGGCCCGCGCCTCGGCCTGCCCGATGAATTCGGCCAACATCTGCGGCCGCAAGGCGCGGTCATGGTCCTCGGGTAGCTTTTCGGGGCGCAGGGCGGGGTCAGAGGTCATGTCGGGCACGATCACCTCCACCTTCGGCCCGTGACAGACCGCTCAGAACCCAGTCAAGAATTTCTCGCGCATCGTCTTCTTTCAGCCCCAACGCAAAGTCCTGGGTCCATCCCCGATACGAAAACCGGACAGCGCCGAACCGGCTGTTTCCCAGAAAGGGAAACACCCCACCCCGAGGAGCCCCCAGCCACGGCCGCGGTTCGACCCGCAGGTCACGCATGGCCGGGACGTGATACACCAACTTGCGCGACAGTGCGAAAGCGGTTCTGGTCACCTCGAAATCGTCGCCGCGCACCCAGAAAATCTCGCGCCCCGTGAACATCCACAAAAGCAGTGAGCCCGCGTAGATCCACGCAAATATCCAGAATACCGCGCCCATAACCATGAAGCCATTCAAGGGGATGAATTCCGTTGTCAGCACGCTGCCGAGCCCGATCGCGGTCCACACGACAAACCAGAATGTCACAAACACCATCACCAGCCGGATCCGGACTGCCGGGATCACCAGAGTTTCGCCCTCGTCTGTGGGCAGGAGGGTGTAGCTTTGTTCAGTGACTTTTGCGCCATCGGTCATCGCGGTGCCAGCAGTTTCAACGCCGCCCGGATCAACGCGCCCGTATCCGCCTCCGGCTGATCCCCTGCCACCGTCGCCACCGCCTGCGCTGCATCGCTTTGCCCATA
>JANNKX010000090.1:0-4367 GCA_031396505.1 Rhodobacterales bacterium | reverse complement strand
CTCAATGCGCGGGTGAAAGCGAAGGGCTGATGGGGCAGGACCGGGGGGGACACACCCCCCGGACCCCCGTGGGATATTTGTGGACAGAAAATGGGGTCGCGTGATGAAAACGCAGGGACGGATATTGTCGGTTGCGTCGGAATGCGTGCCGTTGATCAAGACGGGGGGGCTTGCCGATGTGGTCGGGGCGCTGCCGGGCGCGCTGGCGGCGGTCGGATGGGAGATGAAGGTGCTGTTGCCCGCCTATCGCGCCTTGCGGGCGATCTGCGCAGATTGGCCGGTGGTGTGGCGCGAGGATGATCTGTGGGGTGGGCCGGGCGTGGTGCACGCAGGCGACGTGGCGGGGATATCCGTGCTGTTGCTGGATGCGCCGCATCTTTATGACCGCGAAGGCGGGCCCTATGCCGGGCAGGGCGGCGACTGGGGCGACAATGCACAGCGGTTTGCGGCGCTGTCATGGGTGGCGGCAGGGTTGGCACGCAAGGGGTTTGATGGCTGGCGGCCTGATGTGCTGCACGCGCACGACTGGCAGGCAGGGTTGGCACCTGCATATCTTGCCTATGGCGGTGCAGAAGGGGTGAAATCCGTCATCACCATTCACAACATCGCGTTTCAGGGCTGGGCCGGGGCAACGATGCTGGGGGCGTTGCGATTGCCTGCGGAACAGTTTTATCCCGGTGCGCTGGAATATTACGGGGGGATTTCAACGTTGAAGGCGGGGATGGTGACGGCAGACCGGATCACAACCGTTTCACCGTCTTATGCGGCGGAACTGGCGCGGGCGGAATACGGGATGGGGTTGCAAGGCGTGATTGCTGCACGGGCGGATGTGGTGAGCGGGATCCTGAACGGGGTGGATACGGGTGTCTGGTCGCCGGAAACTGACGGCGATGTGCTGAATTATTCGGTGCGCGCGATGAAGGGCAAGGCAGCCGCGCGGGCCGCCCTGTGCGCGGAATTCGGGCTGGATGTGCCGGGGCCGCTGGCGATTGTGGTCAGCCGGTTGACCGATCAGAAGGGGATTGATCTGCTGCCTGACGTGCTGCCCGATTTCATCGCAGGCGGGGGGGGCGTGGCGATCCTCGGGGCGGGCGATCCGGAGCTGGAGGCGGCGATGCGGGGCCTTCACGCGGCGTATCCGGGGCGCGTGGGCCTGCGCATCGGCTATGATGAAGCGCAAAGCCACCGGATGTTCGCTGGTGCCGATGCGGTATTGGTGCCCAGCCGGTTTGAACCTTGCGGTCTGACGCAGATGTATGGCCTGCGATATGGGGCGATCCCGGTGGTGGCGGCGGTGGGTGGGTTGGCCGATACGGTGATCCACGCCTCACCTGCGGCCATGACGGCCGGGGTGGCAACCGGGATCACCTTTCATCCGACTGATGCGATCGCTTTTGCCAACGCGATGCGGCAGTTGCTGGTGCTGTTTGCCGATGCAAAGGCATGGGGTCGCGTGCAAAAAAATGCCATGCAGCATCCCGTCGGATGGGATGCCTCGGCTGCGGCCTATGCGGCACTTTATGCGGGCCTTGCGTCATGACGGTTGCGGCGCATTTGCCGGGCCACTCGGTGACGCCGGGCCGCCCTTGGCCAATCGGTGCGACGTTTGACGGCGAGGGGGTGAACTTTGCGGTCTTTTCGGCCAATGCGACGCGGATCGAGTTGTGCTTGTTCACCCCCGATGGCCGCAAGGAAATGGCGCGCATTGCGCTATCCGAACGTGATGGCGACATCTGGCATGGGCATGTCGGCGGCCTGCCGCCCGGCACGCTGTACGGGTTTCGGGCGCATGGGCCCTATGCGCCGGAACAGGGGCATCGGTTTAACCCGCACAAGCTGCTGATCGATCCGTATGCCCGGGCCCTGGAAGGGCGGCTGAGGTGGTCGGATGCGTTGATGGGGTACAAGATCGACAGCCCGCGCGGTGATCTGTCGTTTGATACCCGCGACAGCGCCTTTGCCGTCCCGAAATCCGTGGTGATCGATCCGTCGTTCAACTGGGGCAGCGACCGCGCGCCCCGCACCCCGCGCGCTGACACGGTGATCTATGAGGCGCATGTCAAAGGCATGACCATGCTGCATCCGGGCGTCGAACGGGGCTTGCGGGGCAGTTTTGCGGGCCTTGCGTCGGATGCAGTGATTGACCATCTGCAAAAGCTGGGCGTGACGGCGATTGAACTGCTGCCCGTGCAGGCCTTCATGGATGACCGGTTTCTGGTCACCCGCGGATTAAAAAACTACTGGGGATATCAGACGCTTGGCTTCTTTGCGCCCGAACCGCGCTATCTTTCGCGCGGTCAGGTCTGGGAGTTTCAGTCGATGGTGCGCCGCTTTCACGCGGGCGGTATCGAGGTTATTCTGGACGTGGTCTATAACCACACGGGCGAGGGCGATGAACATGGACCAACCTTGTCGTTCCGGGGCTTGGACAACGCAAGCTACTATCGCCTGACCGGCGGCGGGCGGCATTACATGAACGATGCAGGCACCGGCAATACGCTGAACCTGACCCAGCCAATGGTCTTGCGCATGGTGATGGACAGCCTGCGGCATTGGGTCGAAACCTACCACGTTGACGGGTTTCGCTTTGATCTGGCAAGCGTGCTGGGGCGCGAGGCGCATGGCTTTGATCCATCAGGCGGCTTTTTTGACGCGATCCGGCAGGACCCGGTGCTTTCCCGCGTGAAACTGATTGCCGAGCCATGGGATATCGGGCCCGGCGGGTATCAGTTGGGCAACTACCCCTATCCCTTTACCGAATGGAACGACAAGTTCCGCGATGGCATCCGCCGGGTCTGGCGCGGCGATGCGGGCATGATGCCGGATTTGGCGAGCCGCGTTCTGGGGTCGGCGGATGCGTTTGACAGGGGCGGACGGGCGGCCACGTCATCGGTGAACTATGTCTCCAGCCATGATGGTTTCACGCTGGAAGACGTGGTCAGCTTCAGCGTCAAGCGCAACCTTGCCAATGGCGAGGACAACCGCGATGGCCATTCGGACAATCATTCGGACAATATGGGGGTCGAAGGTGCGACGGCGGACCCGGTGGTGCGGGCTAAACGGGCCCTGCGCAAACGCAACCTGTTGGCGACACTGTTCATCAGCCAAGGCATGCCGATGATCCTTGCGGGCGATGAAATCGGCCATTCACAGGGCGGCAACAACAATGCCTACGCGCAGGATAACGAAACCTCGTGGATCGATTGGGCAAGTGCGGACAAGGAGTTACGGGCGTTTGTTACCAGACTGACGGCCTTGCGCCGCACCCATCCCGTGCTGCGCCAGCGGCGGTTTCTGCACGGCGAGGCGCGTGGCAGTGACGGTCTGCCCGATGTGGCATGGCGGCGGGCAGATGGGCAGACACCCGCGCCGGCCGATTGGCATGACGCAAGTTTTTGCTGCCTTTGCGTGGAATTGCGCATGGCCGCCGATGGCCCGGATGCGCCCGACGCGATCTTTGCCGTCATCAACACCGGGCCTGCGGTGCCCTTGGTGTTGCCGCAGTCGGCGACCGGCTGGCAGCTTGTTCTGAACACGACACAACCCGATGCAGCCCCCGGCCCATGGCCCAAGGGGCAGGCCGCACCCGCCACATCGGTTCTTGTTTTCGCTTTGGGAGACCGCGCATGACCATTCACACCATCGCCACCATCCCGATCGCGGGGCAAAAGCCGGGCACTTCGGGCCTGCGCAAGAAAACCCGCGTTTTCATGGATCGGCACTATCTGGAAAACTTTGTGCAGGCGATGTTTGATGTCGTCGGCGCGGCGGGCAAGACCTTTGTTCTGGGCGGTGATGGCCGCTATTTCAATGATCGGGCGGCACAGGTGATCTGCCGCATGGCGGCGGCAAATGGCGTGGCACGCGTCATTGTCGGGCAAGCGGCCATTCTGTCAACGCCTGCCGCCAGCCATCTGATAAGGCTGAACAAAACGGATGGCGGGATCATCATGTCGGCGAGTCATAATCCGGGTGGGCCGGATGAAGATTTCGGCGTCAAGTTCAACATGGGCAACGGCGGGCCAGCGCCTGAGGCGGTGACGGAGGCGATGTACGCGCACACGATGTCGATCACCGACTACAAGATGATGGATGCACAGGATCTGGACCTTGCGGCCATCGGGCGGCAGATGCTTGGCGACATGATCGTTGATGTGGTGGACCCGGTGTCGGATTATGCTGCGCTGATGGAAACGCTGTTCGATTTCCCGGCGATTGCCGCGATGTTCGCAGGCGGTTTCCGGATGCGGTTCGACGCGATGTGCGCCGTGACCGGCCCTTACGGCGTGGAAATACTGGAGCGGCGGCTGGGGGCGGCGCCCGGCACGGTTATCAACGGCACCCCCCTGCCTGATTTCGGCGGCATG
>JANNKX010000078.1:0-2897 GCA_031396505.1 Rhodobacterales bacterium | reverse complement strand
GGCCTATGTCTTTACCATTCTGACCTGCGTGTACCTGAAGGATGCGCTGCATCCGGGGCACTAGGGTTCGTCTAAGTCAATCAATCACATACAGAAAACTTCAAGGAGAAGATCATGGAAGGCGATATCGCACAAATGGGCCAGTTCATCGGCGCGGGCCTTGCGGCCATCGGGTCGGGCGCTGCTGCCATCGGCGTTGGCCATGTGGCTGGCAACTTCCTGTCGGGCGCGCTGCGCAATCCGTCGGCGGCTGGTTCGCAGACGGCCACGCTGTTCATCGGTCTGGCATTCGCCGAAGCCTTGGGGATCTTTTCGTTCCTCGTGGCATTGCTGTTGATGTTCGCAGTCTGAGCTGACGCCTTAATCGTCGGGGTGGGCGGTGATGCCCCCCCGATAAAACAGGTTTGGCGGAGGGCGATATGGCGACGGAAACTACAGCGGCGCATGGCGGCGAGGCAAGCGGGGCAGGGATGCCGCAGCTTGATTTTTCGACATTCCCGAACCAGATCTTCTGGCTTTTGGTCACGCTGGTCGTGATCTATTTCGTGCTGTCGCGCGTCGCCTTGCCGCGCATCGGGGCGGTGCTAGCCGAACGCAAGGGCACGATCACGAATGATCTGGCGGCGGCGGAAGAGCTGAAGCAAAAGGCGGTCGAGGCGGAGAAAGCCTATCAGGACGCGCTAGCGCGGGCACGGGCCGAAGCGGCCAAGATCGTGACCGAGGCGAAGGCGGATATTCAGAAAAGTCTGGATGTCGAGATTGCCAAGGCGGATGCACAAATCGCGGCACGGACGGCGGAATCCGAAGTGGCGATTGGCGAGATCCGGGCCGGTGCGGCGGATGCGGTGGCAGAGGTTGCGCGCGACACGGCCCGCGAGTTGGTGGCGGCGCTTGGGGGGGCTGCCGATGCGCGGACGGTCACGGCTGCGGTCACGGCGCGGTTGAAGGGATGATGGCCATGACACGGTTAATTGCGATGTTGATGTTGGTGGCCAGCCCGGCGATGGCGGCCACGGGGCCTTTCGTATCGTTGCGCAACACGGACTTCATCGTGCTGATGGCGTTTATCGTGTTTGTGGGGGTGCTGCTGTATTTCAAGGTTCCGGCCAAGGTCGGGGCGATGCTGGATGCGCGGGCGGTGCAGATCAAGTCGGATCTGGACGAGGCGCGCGCCTTGCGGGATGAGGCGCGGGCGATCCTTGCGTCCTATGAGCGCAAACAGAAGGATGTGCAGGAGCAGTCGGACCGGATTGTGGCATCCGCGCGGGACGAGGCGATGGCTGCGGCGGCAAAGGCAAAGGACGACCTGAAGCTGTCGATCGCGCGGCGTCTGGCGGCGGCGGAAGATCAGATCGCGTCGGCGCAGGCCGCAGCAATCCGGCAGGTGCGCGAGACGGCGGTTTCGGTGGCGATTGCGGCAGCGGGTGATGTGCTGACACGCCAGATGACGGCTGAGGCAGGGGCGGCGTCGATTGACGCGGCGATTGCGCAGGTTGAGGCCAAGCTGCACTGATCTTTGGGCGGCAGAATGAAAGAGGCCCGGTTTGACGCCGGGCCTTTTGATATGTCAACGGCGCGGGCTGCGCCATGTGTTGATCCACGCGCCGACGCGACCGAAAAAACCGCTGGCCTTGGCGCGGGCGGCATCGGCGGTGGCATCGACATTGTCCCACACCTCGCCTGCGTCGGCCAACACCGGATCAACGGCGCGTTCGCGGAATTGCAACCACATCTTGCGGATCATGAAACCGATGAAGATCATGGTGGACAGGATGATGATATTGATCCACGGGATCAGCCGCACATCGGGGCCTGCCACGGGCGCGATGGATACGGCATTGGGGAAGATCGAGAAGATCGGCATCCGCCAGCCGTAATGGGTGATGGCCACCCATTCCGGGTTGGCCTTGTCGGACTTCAGGTTCTGCGCCTCGGCCTGCAAGGTGCTGCTGTCCCATTTGAAATAGGGTGGCCAGAACCAGCCGGTATCCTCATTCCGGTAGACGACGACGGTTTCTTCATCCGGGAACACTGCGTCGATAAAGCGGATATCGCGGATCGTGGCGGTCGTCTCTACCCCGGTGCCGGTATCCTCGATCGCGTAGAACATCCAGTTGCCACCGATGGGGGTGTTCTTGTTATAGGTGTTGATGACATGCACGATGTCGCGCTGTGGCAGTGTGTAATGCAGGAATGCACCGATGAAGAGGACGGCGACAATCCGCAACCCCCATTTGATCTTGGTCCACATCGGCGTTCCTTTCAGGTCCAGTTCACAAAGTAGATGGTCGCAACGAAAGCAATCGTTGGCAGGATATAGATAAGCCAGAGCAGGCGTTTTTTAAGACCCGTTTCGTATTTCGCCATGCCCGTATCGATAAAGGCCTGCCGAGCGGCCAGTGGCGCGCCTTCCCGCGCCGGGTCGGTATCCCAGGCCTTTTCCAGCTTTTCACGCCGGACGGACCGCGAATAGATCGATGTCAGGAAATAGATGATGGTCAGCGCAATATAGCCAAAGAACGCCAGTCGTAGCCAACCCATCGTTACCTCCTTTTGCCCCACGGCCCTTCCACGGGGGCGGCGCGGGGCTTGTCGTCCATGCCCGGTTCGGGGCCAAACAGCGCCTCGCGCGCGCCGTCCCTGTCCACCATATATTCACGCGCAAGGAAGTTTGCCACGTATTCGCGCTTGCGGTCCGACCAGGTGGCGTATTGGGCGTAGAACAACTCTTTGTGCATGATGAACAACTGGCGCACGTCATGGGGGGCAAGCTCGGCCAGAGCCATGTTCACCAGATCACGGTCGGGGCCGGGCTTGGCACGCAGGGTATAGAAATAGGCGGGGTGTTCGGAGGTGATGCGCGGCCAGTCGCCCGCGCCTTCGACCCAACGCAGAAG
>JANNKX010000404.1:0-8322 GCA_031396505.1 Rhodobacterales bacterium | reverse complement strand
TGCGGGCCGCAGCAGTGCCGCCTTTAACGCGGCCATATCCGGCGCGATGCTGACAAAGGGCAGATCGCAGGCCGCCGCGAAGTCGGCCATCTTCAGGGGTGATGGATCGCAGCCGATCACCGTTGCCCCAACCTCGCGCATGGCCGATGCAATCTCGCCAAAGCCTG
Organism: Rhodobacterales bacterium; assembly: GCA_031396505.1. GTDB lineage: Bacteria > Pseudomonadota > Alphaproteobacteria > Rhodobacterales > Rhodobacteraceae > JAAFHS01. The sequence continues at coordinate 8,155 of JANNKX010000404.1, read as the reverse complement.
CATTGTTCCAGACGATGTAGGTGATGGGCAGACGCTCATCCACGGCTGTGCGCAACTCACCGGGGCTGAATTGCAAACCACCATCGCCAATCAGGCAGATCACCGGGCAGCCCGACCCGATGGCAGCTCCCACGGCGGCACCGGGGGCAAAGCCAAGCGCACCAAAACCCGTCGCCGCATTGAACCAGGCACCCGGAAAGGCGGCATCGTGATACAGATTGCCTGCGTAAACCGGCTGCGTGCTGTCACCCACGATGATCGCATCGGGCATTGCTTCGGTCACCACGCGCAACAAATCCACATGCGCGCGGAAATCCGGGGTGATTTCCGCAAAGGCCGCGTCCCGTGCCGCCTTCGCCCGCGCCGCACCATCCGCCTGCGTCGCAAATCCGCCCAGCAGGGCCAGCACATCGCCGACGTCCCCCCGCACCGCCACCGCCGCCGGATGCCGTGCCAACTGGTCAGCACAAACATCCACGCGGATCATTCCCGACACAGCCGGAAACCCGCCGCGCACATACATGTCGTAATCCGTCGGGCCAAACTCCGTGCCCAAAGCCAGCACCTGATCCGCCTGCCCAATCAACGCCCGCACGGCATCCAGCGATGGCGAGGCTGGCACCACCAGCGGATGCCGATGCATGATGCCGCGCGCATTCGTGGTCAATACTGCGGGCGCATCCAACCCTTCAGCCAAGTCCCGAACCGCCGCCGCGTACCGGACAGCCCCGCCCCCCGCCAGAATCACGGGGCGGCGCGCGGATGCCAGTCGCAGACGGGCAGCCTCGACCGCCGCCCTGTCCGGTGCGGGACGCGGGATCGGATCGGCGATTGCGGGCACCACACAAGCCAACGGCATCACATCCGTTGGTACCTCGATATGCACTGGCCCCGGCCGCCCGCCCAGCATTGCGGCAAAGGCCGCGTCCAGCACCGGCCCCAGATCATCCGGCGCATTCACCCGGAACGTTGGGCACAGCGCCGCCATCATCCCCGCCTGATCCGGCAGTTCATGCAAAAGGCCCAAGCCCCTGCCCAATGACGCGCGCTGGTTCACCCCCGAAATCACCAGTATCGGGATCGAATCCGCGCGTGCCTGCCCCATTGCCGTGATCGCATTCGTCAGTCCCGGCCCGGTGATAACAAACGCGACCCCCGGCTTGCCCATCGCCCGTGCATAGCCATCGGCGGCAAAGCCCGCCCCTTGTTCATGGCGCACCGTTACATGCCGCACGCCCGAACCTGCCAGCCCGCGATACAATTCTACCGTATGCACACCCGGAATGCCGAACACGACCGTGACCCCGCGCGCGGCAAGCCCCGCCACCAGCGCCTGCCCGACCGTGGTCACGCTGCCACCTGCGCTTGGACAAAGCCTGCAATCCGCGCAGCGGCCTCTGCGATCATTGCATCCGGCTGCGTCAGCGACACGCGCAACCAGCCCGCCAATGTCCGCCCGAAGCTTTCGCCCGGCATCACGGCTACGCCTGTCGCTTCCAGCAGGGCCATCGCAAACGCCTCACCGCTCAATCCATGGGCGCGCACGTCGATCAGCGCGAACATGCCCGCCTCGGGTCGATGCACAACACACCCCGGCACGCCCGCCAGCCCATCGGCTAGCAACCCCGCGCGGCGGGCAAAGCGTTCCACCATCCCTGCGGCAACGGGTGATGGTCTGGATACGGCAAGTGCGGTTGCATCCGCGATGAACGGCTGATTGCCAAACAGCATCGTCTCGGCCAGGGGCAGGGCGCGTTGCACGAACACCTCTGGCCCCACGCACCAGCCGGACCGGAAACCGGGGGCGGCGTGTGATTTCGAGATCGACGCCGCAACCACCACCCGTTTTGCCAACGCAGGGTCCGACAAGGGCGAGGCGAAAGGCACGCCGTCAAACACCATTTCCTCATAGACCTCGTCGCAGACGATCCACAGATCATGCTTGATCGCGAGCCGCCCCAAGGCCACGATATCTGCCTCGCGCAGGACCGCGCCGGTCGGGTTGTGCGGCGTGTTCAGGAACAACACGCGGGACCGATCCGTGATGCGCTGCGCCACATCCGTCGCTTGCATCCGGAAACCCGCTTCCGGGCGCAGGGGGACAGGCACCATTGTGGCCCCGGTGGATGCAATCACGCCTTCATAGGTCGCGTACATCGGATCACCGACCAGCACCTCATCCCCCGGACCCAGAAGGGTGGACATGACGCCAAACAGCACTGTCTGCGTGCCCGGCCACGCCATGACCTGCGATGGGGTGATCCGCCGCCCGCGCCTTGCTGTGTACCGCGCCGCCAGCGCCTGCACCAAGCCCGGCTCGCCCTGCCCGTTGGAATACCCCATGCGCCCCGCCGTCATCGCATCCGACGCGGCCTGCAGCAATTCTGGCGGCGTGCCCACATCCGGCTCGCCGATTGTCAGCTCGATGATGGGGTGCCCGGCTGCCCGCATCGTCCGCGCCCGCGCATGGACCGCCCATTTTGCCCCGCCAAGACCCGCAAGCCGTTCTGTCACCGGGGCAAATCGCATGTCATGTCTCCTTTGGCAAAGCGCCTTTCAGATCAATTCCCAGAATAGCACCAATGGCGTCAAGTCCGATCCGTTCGATTTCCGCCTGATCCAGCATTTCCGGCTGCAATGACCCTTCCAGCCATAGCCCGTCGATCACGGCATTGCAGGCTGTGGCAAGGGCGCGGTTATCAGGTTTGCCGGCCCGCCCCGGCAGGGCCGCGATCAGGTATTCCCACTGGTCGCGAAAGGCCCGGTAGGTGGCGCCGTGGACATCACGCATCGCCGGATCGGACCGGATATAGCGAATGAAGCCCGCCCAGACCACCACGCCATTCGGGTCTTTTTCGGCAAGACGCAACCATGCCACAACGCAGACCGCGAAACGCGTGGTTGCATCGCCCTGGACCGCATCAATGGTCGCTTGGTTATCAATCACCATCCGCGCCATCATCGCCGCATAGGCCGCGCGGGAAAGTTCTTCTTTGCCCGAAAAGTAGTGCCGGATCAGGCCGGGTGTCACCCCGGCGCGTTCGGCGATGGCGCGCACCGTGGCCGCGGCGGGCCCGCCTTCGGTCACAAGGTCAAGGGCGGCGGCAATCAACGCCTCGCGCCGCCGTTCTTCGCCTTCGCGCCGATAGGTTCGCCGTGCCAGAGCCATGCGTCAACCATCCGTTACTCAACTGCAAAATGAATAGCGCGTAGAACGGACCTGTCGACCGTTCAGCGCGCCTATTCCGCCAGCCTACTCCAATGCGTATCAGCGTCAGTTATACCTGTCCGGCGCGCGCGACGTCCTTGTGCACGATGACATCGGCCTGCGGATAGGCCTGCAGAATCGCGCCCCGCAGACCTGCGCCGATGGCATGGGCGTCATGCAGCGACTGATCGCCGTCCAGTTCGATATGGATGTTCACAAAGATGCGGCTGCCCGCCATGCGTGTCTTCAGATCGTGAAAGCCGTGCACGCCCGGCCAGTCGGCCGCCATCGCGCCAATCGCGGCGATGATCGCAGGATCTGCGCGCCGGTCCATCAGCGCGTCCCAAGCCTTGCGCCCGATGCCCCACGCGCCAAAGGCAAGCATCCCCGCCGCACCCAGTGCGACCACTGAATCCACCTGCCCCAGCCCCAAGGCCGATGACGCCCACAAGGCCACAATCGCCCCGACATTCGGCACCAGATCGCCCAAATAGTGCAGCCGGTCCGCCGCGATGACCTTGCTGCCGGTGGCCTTTGCGACCCGGCCCTGCCACAGCACCAACCCCGCCGTCAGGACGATCGACGAAAGCATCACGATGATCCCACGGCCTTCGGACTGCAGGGCAACCGGCGCGTTGGACAACAACCGCATCACGGCCGCCGCTGCAATGACGCCCGCAGACATCAGGATGAACACGGCCTGCGCCAAGGATGCCAGATCCTCGACCGATGTGTGGCCGAAGGCATGATCCTCGTCGGCGGGTTTTGCGGCGTAAATGATCGCCGCGATGGCCCCAACCGATACCATCATGTCCAACGCCGAATCCGCCAGCGACACCGCCACCGACAGCGCGCCGGTTTCCGCAAGCGCCCACAGCTTTAACGCGACCAGCACTGCTGCCACGATCACAGACGCCAGCCCCGCAGACAGGTTAAGCCGATGCGACGGTGGTGTCATGTCAGCCCCCGGTGTTGCGTTGGCAGTCCTATGCCGCAGCAAGCATGCAGAAACAAGCGATGCTATTCGATGATCTCATCGGCGCTGACGCCCCAAAGCGCGGTTTTGCGCACCCATGCACGGCTGCCGTCAACATTCATCCGGCACCAGTCGGCGCTGCATTCCAGCACCCGCCCGACCACACCAGTCTCGGCTTGAAACGTCACGCGTGCGGCATCATCGGGGTCATCACGGAAGGCCGCCAGATCGGTGGTCACAAGTGCCGACCGCGTGCCCGACAGCAAGGAATAGTGAATCCAGCCACCCGCGCCTTCCTGATCCTCGACCCGGCGCCAATTGTCAAACTCGGCTGTCACCTGCAATGGCATGCCCGCACGCGTGAACACCCAGTCGATGCGATGCGTCAGTCCGGGGCCGCGCCGGGCATTGCCTTCGTTGGTTTTCAGCGTGACAAAGCGGGGCAACGGCAGATTGGTCACCGCACCCCGGTTCGGATCGCGCGGCGGGTTGTCGGGGGCGATGGCCGCCGTCGCCCCGGTCACGGGCGGTGCAATATCGGCGGGTGCGGCCACCGACACCTCGACCAGATCGGCGGGCCGCGCAGGCGGGGCCTTGCGCATCAGATCGCCTTCGGCGGCGGCGGCTGTCGCCAGACCCCAGATTGCCGCACCAACTGCCAGCCAAACCCGCATGTTCACCTCTGCTGCCTCGGGTCCATTTGTGGGACCGCGCCTCCGGGGGCTTGTCACTGCCCCCTGTTCGGATCACTTTGCCATCAGTACAGTCTTGAGGGAAGCCCCAGATGCCAGCCCAACGCCTGAGTGTTGTCGTCACGCGACGCCTGCCGCCCGCCGTGGAAACCCGCCTGACCGAACTGTTCGACGTGCGCCTGCGTGATCCCGACGTCAAGATGACGCGCGACGAGCTTGCCGCCGCGATGCGCGAGGCCGATGTGATCGTGCCGACGATTGGGGATGCAATTGATGCGGGCCTGATCGGGCAGGCGGGCGATCGGTTGAAACTGATCGCGAATTATGGCGCGGGGGTTGACCACATCGATGTCGCCACCGCGCGGCAGCGGGGGATTCTGGTATCAAACACCCCCGGCGTGGTGACCGAAGATACCGCCGATATGGTGATGGCGCTGATCCTGTCCGTCACCCGGCGTATTCCGCAGGGGCTGGCGGAAATGCAGGCGGGGCAATGGCTGGGCTGGTCACCAATGGCGCATCTGGGCGGGCGCATCGGGGGCAAGCGTCTGGGAATCTTGGGCATGGGGCGGATCGGGCAGGCGGTGGCGCGGCGCGCACGCGCGTTCGGAATGCAGGTGCATTACAACAACCGCAAACGCCTGCGCCCGGAGGTCGAGGCAGAGCTTGAGGCGACCTGGTGGGAAAGCCTTGATCAGATGGTCGCGCGGATGGACATCATTTCGGTCAACTGCCCGCATACGCCATCGACGTTTCATCTGCTGAACGCGCGGCGGTTGAAACTGATGAAGCCCTCGGCGGTGATCGTGAACACATCCCGCGGCGAGGTGATCGACGAGAACGCCCTGACGCGGGCCCTGCGGGCGGGCGAGATTGCGGCGGCGGGATTGGACGTGTTCGAACACGGCCACGACGTGAACCCGCGCCTGCGCGATCTGCCCAACGTGGTGCTGCTGCCACATATGGGATCGGCGACGCTGGAGGGGCGGGTGGAGATGGGCGAGAAGGTGATCATCAACATCAAGACCTTCGCAGATGGCCACAGGCCACCGGATCAGGTGGTGCCGGGGATGCTGTAAGGGGGAAATTGACGGCTGTCAATTTCAAGGATTTCGTTTTTGTTTCAATGGGATAATATTTATTTCCGGGGTCATGTTAAGACTTTTTAAACCTCGCGGGATGAGTGTTCATGGGGGTCTCAGTGACTTGAGTGCGCAAGGCTCATGTGAGGTGAATCGCTGCTGTGCGGACAGGGCGGTCAGGCGCTGCCCGGCGGCGCGTACCGCGCCTTGCTTCCGGGCAAATAAGGAAAGCGATCAATGTTCGCCACAGGCTCAACGCAACCATCGCCCATTCTGGTCAATGTCCAGACTCATCGACTTAAGACACCGCCGAAATCGACCGGCAACGCCTGCAGTCTGCGCGGTGGCGTGGTGAACCCCGCCCTACGGGTTTGACCAGCCCGCATCACCCGCAGCTGATGCTTTCGATGATGCCGCCCCCGCCGATGTAGATGTTCAGGCGGTTCGGGCTGTAGTCCTGCGTCACGGCCTGCCCCGGTTCGATGATGCGCACAGGCACGGCAAAGCGGATGGTTTGCAGGATGCGGCGGTTTTCGCCGACCATATCCTGCAGCTCGGCCGCGCCGCAGGCATCAAAGCCGGGGGCGGGAATGGGCGGGCCAAGATAGCGCGGATCGGTTTGCTGTGTGCAGGCGGACAGCAGCACGACAGCCGTCAAAACCAGTGCGCGCGACATCGGGGCATCCCTTTTCATGGTCTGCTGACAGGCTAGCCCGCCGCATGGGCGCAGGGCAAGGGTAATGCCAGCATGGGCTGAAATGCGCCGCTTCGCGGCGTTGCGTGGGCCGGTCATCCGCCGACGTGCGCAACACAGGGTTGTGGGGCAATATAGCCTGCGCTTAGGCAAGGGCACGACGTATTCAAACAGGAGATTTCCATGCAGATCACAAAACTTGCCCTTGTCGGGGCATTTGCACTGACGCTGGCGGCCTGCAATGAACAAGCGGCGGAATGCACGGTCGAGGATGCGCAGGCCAAGGTCGCGGCCCTGTCGGCGCGGATGACGGAACTGGGCACGACCGACGCTGCCAAGCTGGAACAGTTTTCGGGCCGTGCGGCGGAATTGCAGACCCAGTTCGCCAATGTTGGCGATAACCCGCAGGCGGCGTGCGATGCTATCGACGCCTTGATGGCCGAGATGCAGTAAGCCGTTTGCGCCGGGTCCGCACCGCCCCCAGATGACGCGCGGGCCCGGCAGCTTTGTCATTGCGTTTACGGTGATATTCCCCGTAGCTTGATGCAAAAAGCCAAGGAGAATACCGATGCGCACACGCGCCGCCGTCGCCATCGCCGCAGGACAGCCATTGGTCGTGATGGAGGTCAACCTCGCCGACCCGAAAGAAGGCGAGGTGCTGGTGGAAATCAAGGCCACCGGGATTTGCCATACGGACGAATTCACGCTGTCGGGCGCGGACCCCGAGGGGCTGTTTCCCGCAATTCTGGGGCATGAAGGGGCTGGCGTGGTGATTGCGGTGGGGCCGGGGGTGAAAAGCCTGAAGGTGGGCGATCATGTGATCCCGCTGTATACGCCGGAATGTCGGGAATGTCCGTCGTGCCTAAGTCAGAAAACCAACCTTTGCACAGCGATCCGGGCGACACAGGGGCAGGGGTTGATGCCGGACGGGACCAGCCGGTTTTCGATGCTGGATGGTACGCCGATCTATCACTACATGGGCTGTTCGACGTTTGCCAACCACACAGTGGTGCCGGAAATTGCGCTGGCAAAGGTGCGGGATGACGCGCCGTTTGACAAGATCTGCTACATCGGCTGCGGGGTGACCACAGGCATCGGGGCGGTGCTGAATACGGCCAAGGTGGAGATCGGGGCGAAGGCCGTGGTGTTTGGTCTTGGCGGCATCGGGCTGAACGTCATTCAGGGGCTGAAGATGGCGGGGGCCGATATGATCATCGGTGTCGATCTGAACAACGACAAAAAGGCCTGGGGTGAGAAGTTCGGGATGACCCATTTCCTGAACCCAAAGGAAGTGGAGGGGTCGATCGTGCAGGCGATTGTGGATCTGACCAAGACGCCGGTCGATAAGATTGGCGGGGCGGATTATTCGTTCGATTGCACGGGCAATGTGAAGGTGATGCGCGATGCGCTGGAATGCACGCATCGCGGTTGGGGCGTGTCGGTGGTGATTGGCGTGGCCCCCGCGGGTGCGGTGATCGAGACGCGACCGTTTCAGTTGGTGAC
>JANNKX010000380.1:0-2871 GCA_031396505.1 Rhodobacterales bacterium | reverse complement strand
GTGACCGTGCGCGACAACGGGCGCGGCATCCCGGTTGATCCGCACCCGAAGTTCCCCGGCAAATCCGCGCTTGAGGTGATCTTGTGCACCCTGCATTCGGGCGGCAAGTTCAACGGCAAGGCCTATCAGACCTCCGGCGGGTTGCATGGCGTCGGCGCGTCCGTCGTCAACGCCCTGTCCGACATGATGAGGGTCGAGGTTGCGCGCAACCGCGAGCTATATGCCCAGTCCTTTTCGCGCGGCATTCCGCAAGGTCCGGTCGCCAAGATCGGCCCCGCCCCCAACCGCCGCGGCACCAGCGTCATTTTCCACCCCGATCCACAGATTTTCGGCTCCCAGATGCTCAAACCCGCGCGGATGATGCGGATGGCGCGGTCCAAGGCCTATCTGTTTTCCGGCGTCGAGATTCGCTGGAAAACCGCCATCAGCGATGGTGAGACGCCTGCAGAGGCCGTGTTCCACTTTCCGGGTGGCCTCGCCGATTATCTGAAGGATCAACTGCAGAAAACCACCACTTACGCCGATCGCCCCTTTGCCGGAAAGGTGTCATTCCCCGAAAAATACGGCGTCCCCGGGTCTGCCGAATGGGCGATCAACTGGTCACCCACCCGCGACGGGTTCCTGCACAGCTATTGCAACACCGTACCCACCCCCGAAGGCGGCACGCATGAGGCAGGCTTCTGGGCCGCGATCCTGAAAGGCATCAAGGCGTATGGCGAACGCGTGAAGAACCGCAAAGCCGAAATGATCACCCGCGATGACATGCTGTCGGGCGGTTGTGCCCTGATATCGGTCTTCATCCGCGAGCCGCAGTTCGTGGGCCAGACGAAGGACCGCTTGGCCACCGAAGAGGCCGCGAAATACGTCGAAGGGGCGGTGCGCGACCATTTCGACACATGGCTGGCAGCGGACCCCAAGTCTGCCGGTGCGATCCTTGATTTTCTGGTGCTGCGCGCCGAAGAACGCCTGCGGCGGCGCGAGGAAAAGGAAACGCAGCGCAAGACGGCAACGAAAAAGCTGCGCCTGCCGGGGAAGCTGACGGATTGCAGTTCCAAAACCCGCGAGGGGACGGAGTTGTTTATCGTCGAAGGCGACTCGGCTGGCGGGTCGGCCAAGGGCGCGCGGTCGCGTGAAACGCAGGCCCTGCTGCCGTTGAAGGGGAAAATCCTGAACGTGCTGGGGGCGGCCAGTGCCAAGCTGAACGAAAATTCCGAAATCCGCGATATATGTGAGGCGTTGGGCGTGCAGATGGGCACGCGGTTCAAGGTCGATGATCTGCGCTATGACAAGATCATCATCATGACCGACGCCGATGTGGACGGCGCGCATATCGCAAGTTTGCTCATGACGTTCTTCTTCACCCAGATGCGGCCCTTGATCGACAAGGGGCATTTGTATCTTGCCTGCCCGCCTTTGTACCGGCTGACGCAGGGGGCGCACCGGATTTATGTGGCGAATGATATCGAGAAAGAGACATGGCTGGCGAAGGGGTCAATCGGTGGGAAGGGCAAGATTGATGTGCAGCGGTTCAAAGGTCTGGGCGAGATGGACGCCAAGGATCTGAAAGACACCACGATGAACCCTTTGACGCGGAAACTGATCCGGGTGTCAATCGACGAGGACGCGCCGGGCGAGACGGGCGATCTGGTGGAGCGGCTGATGGGGAAAAAGCCGGAATTGCGGTTCCAGTATATTCAGGAAAACGCGCGGTTTGTGGAGGAGTTGGATGTATAGGTCATTGACACATACGCCAATGGCGCATATGTGCTTGTAACGGTTGTAGAGATGGCCGATTTCGTGCGTCGCGCCAAGGCCGCGATGACCGACGGTGAGCGTGCAGAGTTGATCAATCTGCTGGCCACCAACCCGGAGGCGGGCATTCCGCTGGGAAGTGGCTTGCGGAAAATGCGGTTCGGACGGACCGGGGCCGGGAAGAGCGGCGGCTTCCGGACAATTCACTTCTACCGCGCAGGGGCCGGACCGTTGCTGCTGCTGACGATGTTCGCCAAGAATGAGAAGGCAAACTTGTCGGCGGCAGAACTGGCCGTTCTAATGAAACTCGGCGACGAACTCGCCGCGCATTATGGAAGACGGGTATGACAAGCGAAGCATTCAAGCGGATCGAACAGGGCCTGAAAGAGGCGCTTGCCTATGTGCAGGGCGACACGACCGGGGCCATCGTGCACCACATCGAGGTGCCCACCCCCGACGTCCGCGCGATCCGCGCGCAGACGGGGTTGAGTCAGGCCGACTTCGCACGGTCCATCGGGGTGAAGAAGGCAACGCTGCTGAACTGGGAACAGGAACGGCGCGTACCCGACGGCCCCGCACGGGTGCTGCTGGCGCTGATCGCAAAAGAGCCAGGGATTGTGGGACGGGTGTTGGGGTGATGGAGCGGCTGATGGGGAAAAAGCCGGAACTGCGGTTCCAGTATATTCAGGAAAACGCGCGGTTTGTGGAGGAGTTGGATGTATAGGAGCCTAAGTCAATGCAAATAGTACCCCCGTCAGAATACAGCACCCAAGACTTTGAACTGAATAGTGTCCTATTGACAACTGACGAGCTTATCGAAATATGCACCAAAATTGAGCGGATTTGCGGCCCCGTCAATGTGGTAAAGACGAACAGTGATGGATCAAAGACTATTTTTGAGGGTATTGATGAAGTATCTAACCATACATCATCAATCAATATTCCGTTTCAAATAGTATCAAGTGGACCAAAAATTGAGTTCTCACCTATTAGAGTAACAATATCCTATAAGAGATCAGATGAAAGCAACGCAACTACGATATTCTCAATTTTAAAGCTATACTCACCTTGGCTGCTTAACCACCCTTTTCGTGCAATGCTTATGTTTTTCATTTTGGC
>JANNKX010000358.1:0-3527 GCA_031396505.1 Rhodobacterales bacterium | reverse complement strand
GCCTGCCGCTGATCCGCGTGGCCAACACCGGGGTCTCGGCGGTGATCGACGCGAAGGGCCGGGTCATTGCCACCATCCCCCTGGGCAAAGCGGCGTACCTCGACGCAACCCTGCCCGCAGCACTCGCCCCCGACCCCCTATGCCCGCTTCGGTGAAACGCCCGCCCTTCTGTTGCTGGCCGGTCTCGCGACTGCGCTGGTCGCATGGCCTCGGCATCGCCGCGCTTGACCTCCCTCCGCGACACCGCTAGGTCCACGCGATCGAACTGCCACAACGGCTTCCTGGCGTGGCAGGAATTTTCAACGGAGCAAGACCCCATGTCACGTCAGAACTACACCTTCACCTCCGAGTCCGTCTCGGAAGGTCACCCCGACAAACTGTGCGACCGCATCTCGGACGCCATCCTCGATGCCTTCCTGACCGAAGAGCCGAACGCCCGCGTCGCCTGCGAAACCTTTGCCACCACCAGCCGCGTGGTTGTGGGCGGCGAGGTAGGCCTGTCTGACAAGGACGCCACCCGCGCCATGATGGACCGGATCGACGGCATTGTGCGCGATTGCGTGCGTGACATCGGATATGAGCAAAAGAAATTCCACTGGGAAACGCTGAAAGTACACAACTACCTGCACGGCCAGTCCGCCCATATCGCCCAAGGTGTCGACAAAGACGGCGCGGGCGATCAAGGCATCATGTTCGGCTATGCCACGCGTGAGACGGCAGAATTCATGCCTGCCCCCATCCAGTACGCCCACGCGATCCTGCGCCGCCTGACCGAGGTGCGTAAATCCGGGGCCGAACCCACCCTGCGCCCTGATGCCAAAAGCCAGCTGTCGCTGCGCTACGCCGACGGCAAACCGGTGGAAGTGACCTCGATCGTGCTATCGACCCAGCATGAAAGCAAAAAGCAGAAATCGAAACACATCCGCGACATTGTGGAACCCTACATCCGCGAGGTTCTGCCCGAAGGCTGGATCACCAAGAAAACCGAATGGCACGTGAACCCCACGGGCACCTTCGTGATCGGCGGGCCGGACGGCGATGCGGGGCTGACGGGCCGCAAGATCATTGTCGATACCTACGGCGGGGCCGCACCCCATGGCGGCGGCGCATTTTCGGGCAAGGACCCCACCAAGGTTGACCGGTCCGCCGCCTATGCCGCGCGGTACCTTGCGAAAAACGTGGTGGCCGCGGGCCTTGCGGAACGCTGCACCCTGCAGGTCAGCTATGCCATCGGCGTGGCCAAACCCCTGTCGATCTATGTCGACACGCATGGCACCGGCCAAGTGGACGAGGCCGCGATTGAACGCGCCGTCGCCCAATGCATGGACCTGACCCCGCGCGGCATCCGCGAACACCTGCAACTGAACCGCCCGATCTATGCCCGCACATCCGCCTACGGCCACTTTGGCCGCGCGCCCGATGCGGATGGCGGTTTCAGCTGGGAAAAGACCGACCTGATCGAGGCGCTGAAAAAGGCCGTCTGACCAGATCACCGTCAATCTGGGTCAGATTGACGGTGCTCCACAACAAGAACCATCTTTGCATGTTGCGTCTGATCGGCCGCACCCGATCAGACGCGACACGCCCTGACATTTCCGTGATAACGGTGATTGCAAGCGCGGCCGATCCCCGCTACACTTTTCTGACGTATTTGAATTTTCTGTTGATCGCGTTCATTTGGACGATCCCGTTTTTACTGTCCGTTGAACGCCCGATTTTGAACGGCGCACGCATGGCCCTTCGATGTGTTCAATCATCTGTTGCGCGGCAATCTGCCCGTTGCAACCGGATCGCTGTCTGCGTCGTGGGGGATTTTCAATGACACCGGCAGAAGAATTCGATCACTGGACCAACACAGGCGGCGGCGCGGATCCTGCGCTCAGGGCACGCCCCACAGGCCTTGCCGCCCTCATCGTGCAAACCCTTGATGACGTCGAACCCCTTGGCGATCAGCTTGGCATCATGGCCAAACAGAACGTGCCAGACGCGCTGATGACGGTGTTATTTGGCCAGCCCGATCCGACCCCCACCGAGATTGCCGCCGCAGGTGGCGATGCCACCGCCGTGCCGCCCTTGCAGACCTATGCCATTCTGGATGCCGCCAAGATCAAGGGTCTGCCCGAAACCATTGCCGGTTGGGGCCTTGAAAACCGCTGCCTGTATCAGGGGCAGGCGTTGGACCGGCTGGCCGATGTCGCCCCGTGGATCGTGCGCCTGACCCCTGACAGCAGCTTTACCCGGCATCTGTTCACCAAGGGCGATGCCCGCTGGCACCTGTGGGACCACGAGGCCGGGATATTCCTGCGCTCTCGCGGCACGATTGATCAGTTGTGGAAGCACTTTCGCCGCTTTACCGTTCTGCGCAATAATGCCGGCGAAACCCGCTATTTCCGCTTTTACGACCCGCGCGCGGCGGCCATGTATTTCGGCGGGCTGACCGACTGGCCCGAACGTGTCGCGCAGTTTTTTCAACCGCACACCGATTTCGCCGTGCAGGCCATCATTGCGCTGCCCGCCGATACCTCTGGCACCGTGTTCATCCCCGCACCCGACGCCAAGAACCCTGATACCCTTCCCGCCTTCACCCAACTGACCGCCCGCGATGCACGCATCATCGCTGATGGCACGATGCGGCGGTTCCGGGGTGAATTGAAGGCCTGGCTTCTGCGCTATGACAAGCCGCGCTTTGGCCCGTTTGAACCCGCACAACTGGATGCCATCATCGATCATGCCATCCGCGAGGGTGAAGGGCTGGGCCTGACCTTCAAGGAAGAGATCACCTATCTTTTGTATATCATGTGCCATTTCGGCGGCTGGTTTCACCGTTCCAACCGCTTTCCCGAACTGGTGCGCATCTTCAAACACGAAGGGCAGGATCGCATGTCCTTCCTTGCCCGTGCGTTCCCCGAAGAATACGCGCGCCACTTTGGCAATGGCATCACGGTCTTTGCCCTGTGGAAATCCCTGATGGCCGAACTTGAGGCCGATCTTGCGCCGCTTGGTGGTCCGCGCGCCCTGACCAAAGCCAAGACCGGGGGATTGCTCAACCGCGCCTCGCAGCATCTGGGCGATGATGACCGCACGCGGCTTGGCGTGTTCCTCAAACAGACGGCGTCCGAACATATCGCCGCGGGCATCGCGTCGGAACCGGGGCAATGCATGGCGCAGATCCTGTCTTATGTCATCGGCTACCGTTTTGCCGCGGACCCGCTGTTTCCATGGGCCATGGCGGCGATGAAGGATGCAGAAACCCCTGATAATGCGATGGCGGTAATCGGGGCCTATGCCATCAAACGCGCGCAGCGGATCAACGTCCCTGCCGCCACGGAAGCCTAGGCCATGTGCGGTGACCCCCCCAAACCACCATCCGGTACATTGCCCGCAACGCCGCCCACCGGGCCGGGCAGCGGCACGGGATTGTGCTGTGCCTGCCCGGCGAACGGCGACGTGTAGACGGACGGATATTCGAACTATTTCACCACGACCTACGGCACCAGTGACGCCGTGGTCAACAAATGCAAGATCGC
>JANNKX010000331.1:0-7264 GCA_031396505.1 Rhodobacterales bacterium | reverse complement strand
ATCGCCTCCGACCTGTCGAAAAACGGGATGTCGGCGCTCGACGGGCTCGGCGCCGACCGCCGGCTGGCCGCGCGCGCGCCGGAGTGCCCCACGAGCGGCGAGTACCAGCCGCCGCCGCTGCCCCGCCGACAGTTGCGCCGCGGGCCGGTCGACCAACCCGCGCAGGTTCATCGCCCCGACCGCCCGCTCGATCCCCGCCACCCCATGCACCGCCGCCCAGAACGCCAGATTCTCGGCCACCGTCAGCGTCGCCTTCACCCCATCCGCATGGGCGGCATAGGCCACGCTTTCCGGCGGCACCGATACCGTGCCCCGCAACGCAGGCTGCAATCCCGCAATGGTGCGCAGCAGCGTCGTCTTGCCCGCCCCGTTCGGCCCACGCAGCACCAGCGCCGCCCCCGCCGCGACGGTGAACGACACCCCCGCCAACACGGGCACGCCGCCGCGCGCGCAAGCCAGATTTTCCACCACCAATTCCATGCCCAAACCCCTATCGCATGGCATCCCGCCGCGAAAGCCCATAGGTTGGGCGCAAATCACAGATGAGGAACGCCATGCTCTCCACCCGTCCTTTCGGCAATACCGGCATGACCACCACCGCCATCGGCTTTGGCGCTTGGGCCATCGGCGGCACGTGGGGCGAGGTTACGGAGACGGATGCCAAAGACACGCTCCATGCCGCCCTTGATGCCGGCATGACCTTTATCGACACCGCCGATGTCTATGGCGACGGCCGCTCCGAACGCCTGATCGCGCAGGTTCTTGTCGCCCGCGACGGCCCCCGCCCCTTTGTTGCAACCAAAGCCGGGCGCCGGTTGTCCCCGCATGAGGCACCCGGCTACCGCGACCTGTCGGCCTTCATCGACCGGTCGCGCAAGAACCTTCAGGTCGATATGCTTGACCTGCTGCAACTCCACTGCCCGCCACCCGCCGCCTATCATGACAATGGCGTTTTCGACGCCCTTGATGACCTGCAGGCAAAAGGCATCATCGCCCGCTACGGCGTCAGCGTCGAAACCGTGGCCGAAGCCATGGCCGCCCTCGCCCGCCCCGGTGTCACGTCGGTGCAGATCATTTACAACATCTTCCGCCCCCGGCCCGCCGCGCGGTTTTTCCGCGCCGCTGAAAAACTCGGTGTCGCCGTCATCGCCCGCGTCCCGCTCGCCTCGGGCCTTCTAACCGGAAAGATGACGCCCGCCAGCACCTTTGCCGCCGATGACCACCGCAGCTTCAATCGCGATGGCGCGGCGTTTGATATGGGCGAAACCTTTTCCGGCGTGCCCTATGACGTCGGCTTGCAAGCGGTTGATGAATTGCGCAAACTCGTTCCGGGGCAGGCAACCATGGCCCAGTTCGCGCTCCGCTGGATTCTGATGGACCCCGCCATCAGCGTCGTCATCCCCGGTGCCAGAACCCCCGAACAGGCCCGCGCCAATGCCGCCGCCGATGCATTGGCGCCGCTGTCAGACGATGCAATGCACGCCGCCCGCGATGTCTATGACCGCCTGATCGCCCCGCACGTCGATCACCGCTGGTAAGCGGGTCGCCTCCCATCCCCCCCGTGGGGAGGGGGTGGGGGGGAAATCGGCACAGATCACACCGGCAGCAACGCCACCGCAATCCGCCGCCCCTCGCCCAAAATTACGTTATAGGTCCGGCAGGCGGCGGGTGAATTCATCACCTCGACCCCGATCCCCGCCGCCTCGATCGCGTCACGAAACGCCGCTGGCACATGCGCAATTTCCGCCCCTGTGCCCACAAACAACACGTCGATCCGCCCTACCAGCGTCAATGGCCCCGCCGTATCGTCATACCCGCCCCATGGCCCCGCATCCCAAGGTGTCACCAGACAGGCCCCCCGCAGCACGGTCGTGCCCACGCGAAAGAACCCCGGCCCATACCCCGCAATCGCCTGCGCATTGTCATATGTGACGGGTGTCAGCCTCATGCGTCGATATTGGCGAATTCACCCTTCGCCCCGCCGCGTGGCTTTTCACTGCGATCAAGGCCCAGCATCAGCACGATGTTCTTGGCCACATACAGCGTCGAATAGGTGCCCACGATGACGCCAAAGAACATCGCGAACACGAACCCCCGGATCACATCGCCACCCAGTATCAACAGCACCGTCAGTGCGATCAGCGTGGTCGATGCCGTCATGATCGTCCGGCTCAGCGTCTCATTCGCCGTCAGGTTCATCATCTCACGTAGCGGCATCGTCTTGTATTTCGCAAGGTTCTCCCGCAATCGGTCAAAAATCACTACCGTATCGTTCACCGAATAACCCAGAATGGTCAGCAGGGCGGCCACGATTGTCAGATCGAACTTCAACTGGAACAGCGAGAATACCCCCACCGTCACGATCACGTCATGCAGCAGGGCGGCCACCGTGCCCACGGCAAACTGCCATTCAAACCGTGCCCAGACATAGATCAAAATGCCAAGTGCCCCCGCAATCACTGCAAACAGCGCCGACCAGATCAGTTCGGATGATACCTTTGGCCCCACCGATTCCACCGACGGAAATGTAATCGCTGGGTCAACGCTGCGCAGAGCAGCCTCAATTGCAGTGATGGCTTCCGGCGTCACCGCCTCAAACCCGTCTTGCGCCTGAATCCGTACAAGGGCCACATGCTGATCAGGCCGGAAGGCCGGATCGAACACCTCTGAAATCGTCACATCCCCAAGGTTTAGGGTTGTCAACGCCTCCCGGTACACCCCAACATCAACCACTTGGGTCGACTCCGTGCGGATCGACGTGCCGCCCCTGAAATCAATGCCAAAGTTCAGGCCCATTGTTGCCACCAGAACGAATGTCGCGATCACTGCAAAAAGTGATGCGCCAAAGGTCGCATATTGCAGCTTAAAAAAGTCGATGTTGGTCGTCGTCGGAACAAGTCTTAGGCGCATGGCATCTCTCCTCAGACTTCAATCGTTTTCGGACGCCGCAATGACATCCACGTTTCAATGATGATCCGCGTCACGTAAACGGCCGTAAACATCGACGTGATGATCCCGATGGCCAGCGTCACCGCAAAGCCGCGCACCGGGCCAGACCCGATATAGAACATGATCGCAGCGGTAATCAGGGCCGTCACGTTCGAATCCATGATCGCCGAAAACGCCCGGTCAAACCCCTGCGCAATCGCCTTGCGCGCTTCGCTGCCCGCGCGCAATTCCTCGCGGATACGCTCGTAAATCAACACGTTGGCATCGACCGCCATCCCCATCGTCAGCACGATCCCCGCAATCCCCGGCAAGGTCAGTGTCGCCCCGATCACCGACAGTAGCGCAAACATCAGCGCGATGTTGATGGCAAGGGCCACGCTCGCCATCGCCCCGAACCAGCCATAGCAGGCGATCATGAACGCCACGACACAGATCATGCCGACAATCGCCGCGCGCTGGCCTGCATCAATGCTGTCCTGCCCCAGTTCCGGGCCGATGGTGCGTTCTTCCAGAAAGGTCAACTCCGCAGGCAAAGCGCCCGAGCGCAGCAGGATGGCAAGCCGCATCGCTTCCTCACTCGTGAAATTCCCCGAGATTATCCCCGATCCGCCCGGAATATACTCGTTGATCCGCGGTGCTGAAATGACCTCATCATCCAGCACGATGGCGAAAAACTGCTTTTCATTTGCCGCTGTATAGTCGCCAAACGCCTGCGCGCCCGCAGGGTCAAACCGGAAACTGACGGCAGGCTGATTGTCCTGATCGAAAGACGGCTGCGAATCCACCAATTGCTCACCAGAAACAACCGCTGCCGTTTCCACCAGATAGTAAATCCCTTCCTCATCCGTTGATGGCAGCAGCGCCTGATCCGCTGCCACAGGGATCCCGGCATCATTTGTGCGGTCAATGACCCGGTTGAACGTCAGCTTCGCCGTCCTGCCGATCAGCTCTTTCAACTCCGCCGCTGACCCGATCCCCGGCACCTGAATAAGCACCCGGTCCGTGCCCTGCCGCTGAATGGTCGGCTCGCGCGTGCCAACCTCGTCCACCCGGCGGCGCACAATCTCCAGCGTCTGGTCCAGCGTGCGCCCATCAGTCGCGCTCCGTTCCGCCTCGGACAACTGGATCACGATCTGCTGCCCGTCGGCCCGTATATCCAGCGTGCTTTGCCCCACCCCCGTCAGCGTGACGACAGGTTCGGACAGCGCCTGAACCGCCGCGAGCGCCGCAGGCATCCCTTCGGGTTTTTCAATCGACACCCGCAGCACGCCCTCGATCGACTGCAGTTTCTTGATGTCGCCCACCTCAGCCCGCAATTCGCGCAAGGCGTCCCGCACTTGCGGCCACAGCGCATCCATCCGCGCCTTGTAGACATCGGTCACCTGCACCTCGGCCAACAGATGGGCGCCGCCCCGCAGATCAAGCCCCAGGTTCACCACCGCCGATGGCAACACCCCTGGCCACAGCCCAAGGTCCGCTTCCTGTTCCGGCGTCAGAACCGCGCCCGCCTCCATGGCTGACAGCGCATCATTGTGCCGTTCCACCTGCGTGTAAAACAGGTTCGGCACGGCCCCCATGATCCCAAGGGCCACCACAGCCCAGATCAACAAACGCTTCCACAGCGGCGTAAACAACATGCGACTTCAGCCCTTCTTGATCAGCCGGCAGCCGGTTCGGTCTTGTTCATCACCGTCGCAATCGTGTGCCGCGCAATGCGCACCTTCACACCTTCTGCAATTTCCACTTCGACCACGCCGTCCTCGCCCACCTTGGTCACCTTGCCGATGATCCCGCCCTGCGTCAGTACCTGATCCCCGCGCCGCAGCGCCTCGATCATCGCTTTATGCTCTTTCATTTTACGCTGCTGCGGACGGATCATCAGGAAATAGAAGATCGCAAAGATGATCAGCGGAAAGATCAGCGTCGACAGTGCGGAACCCGCACCAGCGGCACCACCGGCGGCTTGTGCAAAAGCGGGCGATACGAACATGGGTCATCCTTCAGATCAGGCGGGGCATACCCCGAAATTTCGCCGCAACCTAGTCGGCCCCGCCCTGATGCGCAAGGCGGCGTGCAAGCGTCACAGACCACCTAAGCACGCAACGGCCCCGCGTCATCGGGGCGCCCCGAAAATTTCTGTTACACGACGTCCCGCGCATAGGGCACGCGCTGCATCACCCATGTCGCCGCAAACGCCACGACCATCGTGAACACCGCCGCCACGGCCCGGTCCACCCCCGGCCCAAACAGCTTGAACGCCACCAGCATGAAAAACGGGTGCAGCACGTAGATCCCGAACGCAAACCCCGCCAGCCATGTCGGCCACGCCCCCCTGATCGAAATGCGCCAGACGATTTCAAACACCACTGCCGCCAGAAACATCTGCACGCTTGCAAACCCCGGCCCCGTGATATGCGTGGACAGCTTCGCCGGATCGCCGAATTCCGCAAAGAACGCCGCAAACCCCGGCTCCACGCCCACAGTCACGACGCTTGCAACAAAGGCCACACCCAGCGGCATCCACGGCATGTTCAACCGCCGCCCCAAGGCCACGAACAGCCCATACAGGAACAACGGGATCGAAAACCACCATTGCGGCCAAGGCTCTGGCCAACCCGCATGGCGGTGCAACCACCCTGCCCCCGCCCCCACGATCACCAGCACAACAGCAAACACCCACATGCCCCGTGGCCCCTGCACCCGCCGCGCGACCCATGGCACGATCACCAAGGCCATCATCACAAACGGCAGAAACCACAGATGCACCCACGACCCCAGCATCAAACTGAACGGGTCCGACAGCAGCGGCACCGCCCATGGATCATCCGCCATGTAATATTGCAGCGCCTTGTAGAACACACACCACGCCAGCCACGGCACCAGAATCCGCTGCGCCCGTGCCGCCCAGAACCCCGACGCCTGCCCGCGCAGCGCCGCCCGGTCATAAGACCCAAGCGCAAAATAGCTGGTAAAGATCAGAAACAGCGCCAGCGACAGATACCCGATATCGGCAAAAGGCGCGCGCGCATGGTCCCACACGATGCCCAGTGCCGCCAGAAACCGCGCCAGATCAATCGCCCGCCGATAATCCTTTTCGCCCGTCAATCCCGCCACGCCTTTTTCGTATCCCGCCCCCGAATGCACAATCATCGCACGCGAATACAGCCCGATACAGCCGCAGAATGGCATTTTCAGGGCGCCTGTCACCCCGCCCCCCTTTTCCATGCTCCGGCAATCGGGCATAGCTGCGCGCAGACAGCCCAAAGGTGCCCCATGCATGACATCCGCCAGATCCGCGAAAACCCCGCCGCCTTTGATGACGGCCTGTCCCGTCGCGGATTGACCGGTCAGTCCGCCGATGTCCTTGCAATCGATGAGGCGCGCCGCGCCAGCATCCTTGCCGCAGAAACCGCGCAGGCTGCGCAAAACGCGGCCTCCAAGGATGCAGGGGCCGCCAAGGCCGCTGGGAATACCGCCGAATTTGATCGCCTCCGCACGCTCGTGGCCGAGAAAAAGGCTGAAATCGCCCGCATGAATGATCAGGCAACGGCCCTCGATGCGCGCTTGCGCGACCTCCTGCTGACCATCCCCAACCTGCCACTCGACGACGTGCCGACAGGCGCGGATGAGGCTGGCAATGTCGAGCTGCGCCGCTGGGGCACGCCGCGCAACCTTGACTTTGATCCGAAAGAACATTTTGAAATCAAGGCGATGGACGGCCTTCTTGATTTCGCTACCGCAGCCAAACTCTCTGGTGCACGCTTTGTGATCCTGCAAGGGGCCGCCATCCGCCTGCACCGCGCGCTGGCGCAATTCATGCTTGATACCCACATCACCGACCATGGCCTGATCGAAACCTGGACGCCGGTTCTGGTCAAGGAAGAGGCGATGTATGGCACAAACCAACTGCCCAAATTCGCCGAAGACAGCTATCAGACCACCAACGGCTGGTGGCTTATCCCCACGTCCGAGGTGACGCTGACCAATATGGTCGCGAACGAAATCCTTGATGAAAATCAACTGCCTATACGGCGTTGTGCCCATACCCAATGCTTTCGGTCCGAGGCAGGCTCGGCAGGCCGCGACACCTCGGGAATGCTGCGCCAGCACCAGTTCGAAAAGGTCGAGATGGTGACGATCTGCACCCCCGAAACCGCGCTGGCCGAACACGACCGGATGACCCGTTGCGCCGAGACGATTCTGGAACGGCTGGGCATCCCCTACCGGACAATCGTGCTGTGCACCGGCGACATGGGCTTTGGCGCCCAGAAAACCCATGACCTTGAGGCGTGGCTGCCCGGTCAGAATAAATACC
>JANNKX010000266.1:0-5992 GCA_031396505.1 Rhodobacterales bacterium | reverse complement strand
TGAACGGGGACGTTTGCGGGTGATTAGCGGCGCAGGGGCAGGGTTGTTCGGGGTGATCAAGGTTGATCGTCTTGATGGCGCGCTGCGGATAATCGAGCTGTGGGAAGGTCTGCCGGTGGTTTTGCAACCGGGGGACTCGGCGCGGATCGAGGCGGGGTGCGACCGGACGATGGGCACCTGCCGAGCCAAGTTCAACAATCTGGCAAATTTCCGGGGGTTTCCGCATATTCCGGGTGAAGACTGGATCGCGGCCTACCCGGTTTCCAGTGGCGAAAACCGGGGCGGCAGCCTGTTTGGCGGGGCGGATCAGCCATGAACCTGCAGCACCTGATTGTGGGCGAAGCCCGCGAATGGATTGGCACGCCGTATCGCCATCAGGCATCGGTAAAAGGGGCGGGCGCGGATTGTCTTGGGCTGCTGCGGGGGGTATGGCGAGCGGTCTATGGGGGGGAGCCGGTCGCTATGCCACCTTACAGCGCGGATTGGTCTGAGGTGTCAGGCAAAGAAGCGTTGCTGGCAGCGGCGCGAACCTGGTTGATCGAAGTATCTGCCGGGGCGGAAAATCCGGGCGACGTTTTGCTGTTTCGGATGCGGCATGGCTGCGTGGCAAAGCATCTGGGGATTCTGGGCGACATGGGGGCCGCGCCGACCTTTGTCCACGCATACACGGGGCACGGCGTCATTGAGAGCCCGTTTTCCGAACCGTGGCAGCGCAAGGTGATTGCGCGGTTTCGGTTTCCGGATGAGACCGCCGGTACCTAAGACACCGGCATTTGTCAGGCAATATCTGAAATTCTGTGTCCTGTCGCCGCCGTTGTGCGGAGCGACCGTGATCTGCCCAAGGAGTTGATCTTATGGCGACTATTCTTCTTTCGGCGGCGGGTGCTGCGGTTGGTGCGGGCTTTGGCGGCACAGTTCTGGGCCTGTCAGGGGCCGTGATTGGCCGGGCCGTCGGGGCCACGCTTGGGCGGGTGATCGACCAGAAACTGCTGGGTGCGGGATCGCAGGCAATCGAGGTCGGGCGCGTTGACCGGTTCCGTCTGATGGGCGCCAGCGAGGGGACGATGATCCCGTTGATCTGGGGTCGGACACGGGTGGCGGGGCAAGTCATCTGGGCGACACAGTTTCAGGAGACGGTCACGACAAATGGGGGCGGCAAAGGCGCGCCGAAGCCACGCACGCAGCAATACAGCTATACCGTGTCGCTGGCCGTAGCGCTGTGCGAAGGCGAAATTACGCGTGTCGGGCGCGTTTGGGCTGATGGTCTGGAAATTGAAAAGGACCGGCTGAACCTGCGGGTCTACCGTGGAACCGAAACGCAGGTTGCGGACCCGAAGATTGCAGCGGTGGAGGGCGCAGACAATGCACCCGCATATCGTGGCACAGCATATGTGGTGATCGAAGACCTTGATCTTTCCCGCTTTGGCAACCGTGTGCCGCAATTCAACTTTGAGGTGATGCGACGCGCACAAAGCGACACAACCACGCTGCTGGATCTGCCAGCCAGTATCCGTGCCGTGGCACTGATTCCGGGAACGGGCGAATATGCCTTGGCCACAACACGGGTGCATTATGCAGAGCGTCCCGGGGTGAACCGATCGGCCAACGTAAATTCTGCATCAGGCAAGTCGGATTTCGCAACTTCGCTGGAACAGTTGAATGAGGAATTACCGGATTGCGGCGCGGTGTCACTGGTGGTGAGTTGGTTTGGCAATGATTTGCGCTGCGGGTCCTGTCTGGTGCAGCCCAAGGTCGAGCAGAAACAATTTGACGGGATTGGCATGCCTTGGCGAGCGGGGGGCATTGCGCGCGCTGCGGCGGCAGAGATCCCGAAACTGGACGGGCGATCTGTCTATGGTGGAACGCCAAGTGATGCATCCGTTGTTGAGGCGATCCGTGCGGCGTCACAAAGTGGCAAACACGTGATGTTTTACCCATTCATCCTGATGGATCAATTGCCGGGGAATACGCTCGTCAACCCCTGGACGGGTGAAGCCGGGCAACCCGCGCTGCCATGGCGTGGACGCATCACGACATCGGTCGCGCCCGGACTGGCCGCCACACCGGACCGCACAGGCGTGGCGGAATCGGAGGTTGCCGCCTTCATGGGCACAGCACAGCCATCACACTTCTCGGTTTCGAATGGTGCGATCCTTTATGCGGGGCCGAATACCTGGCGTTATCGGCGGTTCATTCTGCACTACGCAAAGCTGTGCGCGCTTGCCGGTGGCGTGGAGGCCTTTTGCATTGGATCAGAAATGGTTGCGGCCACCCGTATTCGGGGTGCAGGCGACAGCTTTCCGATGGTAGAGGCGCTAAAGACGCTGGCAGCGGATGTGCGCGCAATACTGGGGCCATCAGTCAAGATCAGCTATGCAGCGGACTGGACCGAATACTCCGCCTATCAGGCAGATGGAAACGTGTATTTTCATCTGGACCCGATCTGGTCGGATGCAAACATCGATTTTATCGGCATCGACAATTACATGCCGATCAGCGATTGGCGCGATGGGCGCGATCATGCCGATATCGGGTGGGGCTCGATCTATAATACTGGCTACTTGAAGGCCAATATTGCGGGTGGCGAGGCGTTTGATTGGTATTACGACGGTCCAGAAGGGCGTGATGTGCAACGCAGATTGCCGATCATGGATGAAATGCACAATGAGCCTTGGATTTTCCGCAGCAAGGACATTACGTCTTGGTGGAGGGGCTATCATCATGCACGGATTGACGGGTTGCGGCAAGAACTGTCTTCGGCTTGGGTGCCGCAGTCAAAGCCGATTCGCTTTACTGAATACGGATGCGGTGCGATTGATAAGGCTACCAATCAGCCGAATGCCTTTTTCGATGCCAAATCTTCGGAGTCGACGTTGCCACGATTTTCGAACGGTCGTCGGGATGATTTCATGCAACACCAATATTTCGTTGCCTTCGCAGAGTATTGGAACGATGCGGCGCGCAATCCGATCTCGACCAGGTATGCAGCACCGATGGTGGACTTCCAGAAAAGCTATGCTTGGGCTTGGGATACCCGCCCCTATCCTGCATTTCCTGCAAATGACATTCTGTGGACTGATGCCGAAAACTATGCCCGTGGGCATTGGTTAAACGGGCGGGTGACATCGCAACCCCTTGCGAATGTCGTGACCGAGATTTGCGAACGTGCGGGTGTGATGAATATCGGCACGGCAGATTTGAACCGTGTCTTGCGCGGTTATAGCATCAATGACGTGGCATCCGCACGCGCGGCCCTGCAGCCATTGTCGTTGGTGTTTGCAATTGATGCTGTGGACCGTGATGGCGCATTGTCTTTCCAGCATCGCGGCAAGGCAAGTTCAGCCGACCTGACCCAGACCAATTTTGCTGTCGATGACAACAGTTTCGGGCAACCGGAATATACGCGTGCGAGTACGCCTGATTTGGCCGGGCAGGTGCAAATCGGGTTCATCGACGACCGTGACGCTTATCAACTGCGGTATGCCGATGCGATTTTTCCCGATGAGACAGCGCGCGTTGTATCGCAGTCTGAAACGAGCATTGTCATGAACGCGGCCGAGGCGCGCGCCACGGCAGAAAGATGGCTGGCGGAGTCGCGTGTCGGGCGCGACACCGCGCGACTTGACCTCCCGCCATCGCTTGCCAAACTTGGCGCGGGCGATGTCGTGACCCTTGGCGCTGCGTCCTTTCGGATCGACAGGGTGGAACGTCGGGAAACGCTACGCGTCGATGCCGTTCGGATCGAGGCGGATCACTATACTGTTGGGGATCTGGTCGATCAGCAACAGCTTGGGCGGCCATTTTCGCCTCCACTTCCGATATTTGCGGCGTTTCTTGATATTCCAAATCTTCAGGAAAGCGACGTTCCGCATGCCCCCTACATCGCGGCTTTCGCGCAACCTTGGCAGGGCGATGTTGGCATCTGGCGGTCCGTTGACGCCGAGAGTTTTGATCTTGATACCACTATTGCGGCACCAACCCAGATCGGCATTACGCTGTCGGATCTTCGTCGCGCGCAGCCAGGGGTCTGGGATGATGGTGACGCCGTGATTGTCGAGTTGTCAGGAGATCGGGCCCTGCAGTCAATTTCAGAGGCTGCGTTATTCGCGGGTGGGAATACGCTGGCAATTGGGGATGGGGCTGTCGGACAATGGGAAATCTTGCAATATCGTGATGCGGAACTGGTCGCTCCCAACACTTTTGCGTTGCGGCGGCGTTTGCCGGACAGTTGGGTTCGGATGGCGTCACGCCTGCCGTATGGTCGGCGGGCAGTCAGATTATTTTGCTTGATCCTTCGCTGCGACAAGCGGGCTTGGCCGATGCGCAGCGTGGCCTTGATCTGTACTTCCGCATTGGTGCATTGTCGCGTGGCCCTGAAGATGTGTCGGCATCGGCGATGACTGCAGCGTTTCAGGGCAATGGACTGCGTCCCTATGCTGTGGCCCATTTGCGCGCCGACGGGTTGGCATCCAGTTTGACGCGCCTGACGTGGATCCGCCGCACCCGTCGCGGGGGGGACACGTGGCAATCACTTGAAGTGCCGTTGGCCGAAGAGGTTGAACAGTACGCAATCGAGGTCATCAAGGATGGCAATGTGCGACGCACTCTGACGACCGTCTCGACGACGTGGGACTACACGCTGGCCATGCAGACGGCGGATTTGGTCACGAAGCCTTTCACGCTTCGTGTCGCGCAGTTGTCACAAGCCTATGGCGCGGGTCCGTTTCGCGAGATTGCCGTTTTGGCGTGACGTGGCTGTTTGCATACCGGATATGCATTCTGTCATCCCCAAATGCTTGTTGATCAGTCGTTTTGCGTGCTATCGTTCATTCACGTAACGTGAGGCGAAGGCTATGGCAGACGCAAAGACCCGGTTCAGAGCAGTTGATCCCGTATGGACCAAAGTATGTGCCGAAGCCAATGAGGTTATTCGCACAGAACCCTTGCTCGGCGCCCTTTTGCATTCCGGTCTTTTGCACCATCCATCGTTGGAACGGGCACTTGCCTATCGGTTTTCGCTAAAGCTCGCATCTGGTGAGATGAGCGAGCAGATCCTGCGCGAAATGGCGGATGAGGCTTATGCCGATGACCCCGATCTGGGGCAATCTGCGCGCGCGGATCTTGCGGCCGTCTATGACCGCGATCCGGCCTGCCACCAGTTGATCCAGCCTTTGCTGTTCTTCAAAGGATATCAGGCAATTCAGGCTTACCGGATTGGCCATTGGTTGTGGCAGCAGGGCCGCGCGCATATGGCTTATTTTGTGCAGATGCGGGTATCCGAAGCATTTGGCGTCGATATCCACCCGGCCGCGAAAATTGGTCGCGGCATTATGATCGACCACGCCCATTCCATTGTCATTGGCGAAACCGCAGTCGTTGGTGACAACGTGTCCATGCTGCATTCCGTAACGCTTGGTGGCACCGGAAAGGAAGACGGCGACCGGCATCCAAAGATCGGAGACGGCGTACTGATCGGTGCCGGGGCAAAGGTGCTTGGCAACATCTCGATCGGTCATTGCTCGCGTATCGCCGCCGGGTCTGTCGTTCTGGAAGATGTGCCGCCCTGCAAGACGGTTGCCGGTGTGCCTGCCCGCATCGTCGGCGAGGCGGGGTGCGCGCAGCCATCAATTTCCATGGATCATCATTTCGCAGATTGACCGAATGGAAGGGAACGCTCCTGTGCCATAGCATGCGGGCGTTTTTTCATATCTTCACGCCAGCATCACCATCGGGTTTTCCAGATTATCCACAATCGCTTTCAGGAAATCCGCGCCAAGTGCCCCGTCGATGACTCGGTGATCAACCGATAACGTCATCGACATCATGGTCGCGACTGTCACCTGTCCGTCCTTGCCTACGACCGGCGTCTTGATCCCGGCACCTACCGCAAGGATCGATCCATGCGGCGGGTTGATAACGGCGTCGAAATTCTTGATCCCCATCATCCCAAGGTTGGAAATCGCAAAGCTGCCGCCCTGATATTCATGCGGGG
>JANNKX010000261.1:0-15848 GCA_031396505.1 Rhodobacterales bacterium | reverse complement strand
CCGCAAGGCAACAGCACGATGTTCGCCGAGGCGTTTCAGGATAATCCGGGATCGGCGCGCGTGCTGACCAATGCAGGCTTCCAATATCTTGGCGATGCCGAAAGCTTCAGCGTGGCCCGCAACGCCCGTGTGCCAACCTGGACCTATATCCGGAAGTTGTGACCGATTTGAAAGTCTATCATGCCGGGAAGTGGAGCGTTTCTTGAAATTATCACCCGATGAACAAAAACTTCTCGTCGCAATTTGCGAAGGGATGGCGGGCCAGATTATCTTAAATTTGCCCACCGACCATGAATCGAACCTGAACACCGCAGCGCAATACAGCTCGTTTAAAGACTGCTGCGCAATACTGTCGGTACTTGGGGTATTCGAACGACTGGATGCCTACCTTTTTCGCCCGGTCATCCCGCAGCACGAGGTCCGGGCTCATCTGAGTAAACTCAGATCACTGCCGGATCCACTGGATCTTAAACACATAATCGGCACCTACCTTTACATTGAAGATTCTGATGATGGGGTGCCAACCACGCGTGACGTATTCGCTGTATCTGCCCGGCATATGTCAGCGATGAACTGCTTTGTGACGCTTGGCTTTGCAAATCAGGTTGACGCATGCTTCCAGTGGACAACGAAGGCAACGTCTTTCATGGAGGCCGCCTATATCTGGTTCCCAGACAAACCAGAAGACTGGGAGGGCACCGACACATATTCAGGCATCATTCCGTGACAAGATTGCGAACAAGTCTGCTCGTCACTTAACATTACACGGAGCTATTCCTGCTCTTCGCAGCGCGGCTTGTGCCCCCGACGTCGCTTGAGGTACAGCCCCGCTTCCTGTATCGCAAACCCCGGACCCATCCCCGAAAGCCCACACCCCATGAAATTCCTCGACCTGTCCAAAGTCTATATCCGCTCGGGCGGCGGTGGTGGCGGCTGCGTGTCGTTCCGGCGCGAAAAGTTCATCGAGTTCGGTGGACCCGATGGTGGCGATGGCGGCAATGGCGGGTCGGTCTGGGCCGAGGCGGTCGAAGGGTTGAACACCCTGATCGACTTTCGCTATCAACAGCATTTCTTTGCCAAGAACGGCCAGCCCGGCATGGGCGCGCAGCGCACCGGCAAAACCGGCGAAGACATCATCCTGAAAGTCCCGGTGGGCACCGAGATTCTGGACGAGGATGAAGAGACGATCATCGCCGATCTGACCACCGTGGGTCAGCGCGTGCAGCTTGCGCGCGGCGGCAATGGTGGCTGGGGCAACCTGCAATTCAAATCATCCACCAACCGCGCACCCGCGCGGGCCAATGCGGGGCAAGAGGGCGTTGAACGCACGATCTGGCTGCGCCTGAAACTGATTGCGGATGCGGGCCTTGTTGGCCTGCCTAATGCGGGGAAATCAACCTTCCTTGCCGCCGTATCGAACGCGCGGCCCAAGATTGCGGACTATCCCTTCACCACACTGGTGCCCAACCTTGGTGTTGTGGGCATCGACGGCACTGAATTCGTGATGGCCGATATTCCAGGCCTGATCGAAGGGGCCTCCGAAGGCCGGGGCCTGGGGATGCAGTTTCTTGCCCACGTCGAACGCTGCAAGGTGCTGTTGCATCTGGTGGATGGCACATCGAGCACGATCACCAAAGACTACCGCACGATCGTGACCGAACTTGAAGCCTATGCGGAAGAGCTGGGCGACAAAACCCGCATTACCGCGCTGAACAAGGTTGATGCGCTGGACGCCAAGACCATCACCACCCGGCGCAAGGCACTGGAAAAGGCATCCGGCGGTCCGGTGTTCGTGATTTCCGGCGTGTCGGGGCAGGGCCTGCAAGACGTGCTGCGTGCCATCCATGCGCAGATCAAGGCCGCAGCACCCAAGGTGGAAGAAGGCCCATGGCAGCCCTGAAACCCCTGACCGCGCCCGATATCCGTGATGCCAAACGGCTGGTCGTCAAGATCGGCTCGGCGTTGCTGGTAGGGCCTGACGGGTTGAAGCGTGACTGGCTGGTGGGGCTTGCCGCCGACGTGGCCGATGCGCGCGTACGGGGCGCCGATGTGGTGCTGGTATCATCCGGGTCCATTGCCCTTGGACGTCGGGTGTTAAAACTCCCTGCCGGGCCTTTGCCCCTTGAACAATCGCAGGCGGCGGCGTCCGTGGGCCAGATTCAGCTCGCTCGCGCCTATGAAGAGGTGCTTGCCCCGCATGGCATCACCACCGGGCAGGTTCTGGTGACGTTGGAAGATACCACCGACCGGCGGCGCTATCTGAATTCCCGCGCCACGATGGAAACGTTGTTGAGTTTGGGTGTGGTGCCGATCGTGAATGAAAACGACACCGTCGCCACAGATGAGATTCGCTTTGGCGACAATGACCGCCTTGCCGCGCAAATCGCCGTGACGGTCGGTGCTGATCAGTTGATCCTTTTGTCGGATGTCGATGGTTTCTATTCCGCCAACCCGAAAGAACACCCCACCGCCCAGCGGTTCGATCTGGTGCAGGCGATCACACCGGCAATCGAGGCGATGGCAGGCGATGCGATTTCCGGGCTGTCCAAGGGCGGGATGAAGACCAAGGTGATGGCCGCGAAAACCGCCGTTGCGGGCGGGTGTGCCATGGCGATCATGGAAGGCTCGGTGCTGCGGCCCCTGACAGCACTGGCCAATGGGGCCGCCCGGACATGGTTCGTCGCGCAAAGCGATCCGCAAGACGCGCGCAAGCGCTGGATCAGCGCGATGAAGCCGAAAGGCGAATTGCGGCTGGATGCGGGCGCGGTCGCGGCGCTGCGGGCGGGCAAATCGCTGCTGCCCGCCGGAGTGACGGTTGTGGCGGGCGTGTTTGGCAGGGGTGATCCGGTTGCCATCCTCGGGCCGACAGGTGATGTTCTGGGCAAGGGTTTGGTGCGCTACACATCGGTCGAGGCGACGGCGATTGCCGGCCATCGTTCGGGTGAAATCGTGGCGATCCTGGGATATGCAGGGCGCTCGGCTTTGGTTCACCGGGATGATATGGTCATGTGAAGGTGGACCGGGGGTTTCACACCCCCGGACCCCCGTGGGATACTTGGACAGAGGGGAAGGTCATGGACGGAAGCGTGACAGATCTGATGACCGACATCGGCACAGCGGCGCGCGCGGCGGCGGCGGAACTGGCCTATGCCGTTGCGGAACGCAAGTACGCGGCGCTGATTTCAGCCGCGCATTTTGTCTGGGAACGGCGACAGGAAATACTTGATGCCAACAGCATTGATCTGGGGGCGGCCGCCGAAAAGGGCCTGAGCCCCGCGCTGACCGATCGCCTGATGCTGAACGAACACCGCATCCGGGGCATCGTCGATGGCTTGCGCACCGTGGCCGAGGCCCCCGATCCCGTGGGGCGCATCCTTGCCGAATGGGACCGCCCCAATGGCCTGCACATTCAGCGGGTGACCACCCCCCTTGGCGTCGTCGGCGTCATCTACGAATCCCGCCCCAATGTCACCGCCGACGCGGGTGCCTTGTGCCTGAAGGCCGGCAATGCGGTCATCCTGCGCGGCGGATCGGAAAGTTTCGAAACATCGACCGTCATCCATGACTGCATGGTCGCGGGCCTGCGCGAGGCCCGCCTGCCCGCCGCCGCGATCCAGCTGATCCCCACGCGCGACCGCAACATGGTGTCGGCCATGCTGCGCGCCACGCAGTTCATCGACGTCATCGTGCCGCGCGGGGGCAAGGGGTTGGTAAGCCTTGTACAATCGGAGGCGCGGGTGCCCGTATTCGCCCACCTTGAGGGTATTTGCCATGTTTACGCCGACCGTGACGCCGATCTGGAAAAGGCGCGCCGCGTGGTTCTGAACGCCAAAACCCGCCGCACCGGCGTCTGCGGGTCCGCCGAATGCCTGCTGATCGACTGGCCGTTCTATACCAAACACGGGGGCGTCCTGATCGAAGATTTGATCGCGGCCGGGGTTGAGGTGCGCACCGAAGGCGAATTACTGAAGGTCCCTGGCACCGTGAAGGCCACGCCCGAAGACTTTGGCCATGAATTCCTGGACATGATCATCGCGGCCAAGCTGGTGGATGGTGTCGATGAGGCAATTGCCCATATCCGCCGCTACGGCAGCAATCACACCGAAAGCATCCTCACCGAAAACGACGCCACCGCCGAACGTTTCATGCAGCGCCTCGACAGCGCGATCCTGATGCGCAACGCATCCACGCAGTTTGCCGATGGTGGTGAATTTGGCATGGGCGCGGAAATCGGCATCGCCACCGGCAAGATGCATGCCCGCGGCCCCGTGGGCGCCGAACAACTGACCAGCTTCAAATACCTTGTTACCGGCGATGGCACCATCCGGCCCTAGAGCGTATCGCTGCCAATCAGGTTCACCTGACTGGCAGCGATACGCAACATAACCAACAGCTTGCCTGTCCTGGATCACCTTCAATCTGCATCAGATTGAAGGCGATCCGCCCTAAAACTCCAACCGGATCGTCTGATCGGTGATTGTCACCACCAGACTGCGCCCCTGATGCGCCAATTCTTCCGGCACCAGCGCAAAATGCACCTGTGCCGGCCCGATCTGTGCCTGCGCTGCCGGGTTCGACAGCACCTCCCACAGATCTGCATCGATCTTCAGCTTGCTTGCCTCTGCCGCGATCAGCCAGGCCCGGTCTTCCGCCACCACCCGCACCCGCCCCCCATAAGGCAGCGCGGATTCCACGCATTGCAGCAGCAAGAACGCCAGCTTTACCTCAGCCCGCCCGGCATCACTGCCACTGGTCCAGCCGATCTGCAGCCGCCCCCCGCGCGTGATCCCCGCCAGAATATCGTTCACCTCGTTGCGGGCGATCCGCTGATCCTTGTTCGTTGCCCCAAAGGCCACGCGGAAAAACCGGATCCGCGCATTCGCATGCGCCACGCTTTCTGCTATCAACGCAATTTCCGGCCCCTGCTTGACACCGTTCATCAACAACAGTTCGACCCCATTGCCGATGGCCCCGATCGGGCTGATAAGGTCGTGGCATATGCGCGAACCAATAAGGGCAGTCAGGTCATGGCGATCAATCACGGGAACACCTTTGCATGGATGGAATGAACGCAGCCCTTGAACCCGGCAGCCTTGTCCGCCACCCCACAAGGCCTGACTGGGGCCTTGGTCAGGTTCAATCCAACATCGGCGAACGGATCACGGTGAATTTTGAACATCAGGGTAAAGTGGTCATTGACGGGCGGCACATCGTGTTGATCCCTGTATTCGGACTATGACGCAAAGCATGGCAAAGGTTGAACAAAATGCAACCTGCAATTGTGTCATATGTCAAAATATCCGCCAGACGGGTGCGCGCTTGCAAAGCAGTCTCCGCCCCCCTACCTGCGAAGAATGTCTGAAGTGATCGCCGAAAATACCCTTTTCACGATGCGGCTTGCCCGCGACGCGCGCGATCTGCGCGGCGCACAGCGTCTGCGCTACCGTGTGTTTGTTCAGGAACTGGGCGGCGATGGCCCGATGGTCGACCACGCCGCCGCCTTGGAACAAGATGCCTTTGACGCGATATTTGACCATCTTCTGCTGATCGACCCGCGCAAGAACCCCGACGATCTGGATCACGTCATCGGGGCCTACCGTCTGCTGTGCAGTGACAACATCGGCGCAGGGCAGTTTTATTCCGAAGATGAGTATGATCTGACCGCCCTGCGCCAGTCCGGGCGGCGCCTGCTTGAACTGGGTCGCTCATGCGTGCATGCCGATCATCGTGGCGGTACCGCCATGTTTCATTTGTGGAACGGGCTTGCCGATTATGTGCTCGAACGCCAGATCGAGGTGCTGTTTGGCGTGGCCAGCTTTCATGGCACCGACATCGCCCCAATTGCCCAGGCGCTGGCCTTTCTGCATCACAACCACCTTGCCCCGCCCGGCTTGCGTGTCACGGCGCGGCCCGCACAGCGCCTTGGCATGGACCTTGTCCCAGTGGCCGATCTGGACCGCAAGGCCGCGATGGCCGCCACACCAGCCCTGATCAAGGCCTACCTGCGCCTTGGTGGCTATGTCGGTAATGGCGCGTGGATCGACCACGCGTTCAACACCACCGACGTCTGCCTTGTCATGGACACCGCACGGATGAGCGAAAAGCACCGCGCCTTTTACCTGCGCAAACACGGCAGCGCATGAATGACGCCTGGCAAGATACCCCGATGCAGCATCAGGGGCTTGGCTGGCGCGAATGGCTGCGCGTGGTCTGGCGTGGCGCGCTGCTGGGCCTGGTGACGTATGTTTGCCTTGCCCTGCTGCTGGTGGTCCGGCTGATTGAATGGCCGCTGTTCCGCCACAAACGCCCTGTCACGCCCTATATCACGCAATTCGTGTGCAAATCTGCCTTTGTGATCCTGCGTCTGCCCATTGTCGTGCGCGGCCAGCCGATGCGCGGGGTTGGCGCGATTGTCGCCAACCATTCCTCATGGCTTGATGTGTTCACACTCAATGCCGCCGACCGAGTGTATTTCGTTGCCAAATCCGAAGTCGCCGGATGGCCCGGTATCGGCTGGCTGGCAAAGGCCACGGGCACCGTCTTTATCCGGCGCAAAGTGACGGATGCCAAACGTCAGCAACAGGTGTTCGAAACCCGCCTGCACGCCGGGCACCGCCTGCTGTTCTTTCCCGAAGGCACCAGCACCGATGCGCTGCGCGTGTTGCCGTTCAAATCGACGCTGTTTGCCGCATTTACGTCATATCACCTGAAAGACGATCTGTGCATACAGCCGGTGACGGTGATTTATCACGCGCCGCCGGGCCATGATCCGCGCCATTACGGCTGGTGGGGCGATATGGACTTTGCCCCCCATCTGGTACTGACCCTTGCTGCGCGTGTCCAAGGTCGGGTCGAGGTGGTGTTCCATCCGCCCTTGCCCGTTGCCCACTTTTCCGATCGCAAGGCGCTTGCTGCCGCATGCGAGGCCGCCGTGCGTTCTGCCCATCCCTCTGATCGGTCTGGTGATCCCGACGTCTTGACAAAAGGTTAAAACGCCCTGTGGATAACTTATTAACTATATGATTTTTATAGTGAAAGTCAAAAATTGACAGCCGTCAATTCAGGGCCGCTGTCAACGCTTTCAATGCCACCACCGGGTCATCGCTGTGCCAGATTTCCGGCCCGATGCCAAAGAAATCGGTGACCGGCCCGTATTTTTCCACCAGTGCCGCCGTCAGCGCGCCTTCGGCAATCACCGGTACCTCAATCACGTCCGACCACCACTGGAACACGTCGAAATCCACGTGGCTTCCGTCGCCCAGCGTCGATTGCCCGATCGGGCCAAAGGCTACATAATCCGCGCCCGCCTCGGCCGCGTTCATCCCTTCGTGCCGCGTGACCCCGCAATAGGCCCCGATGATCGCATCCGTGCCCAGATCCTTGCGCACCCGGCGGATCGACCGCGCCCCATCCGTCAGATGCACCCCGTCAAGGCCAAGCCGTTCCACCATCAGCACATGCTGATCAATCACGATCGCCACGTCCCGCGCATGTGCCACCACGCGGCACGCATCTGCCGCGCGCGCAATCAGATCTTCATCCTTGCCCGCCAGCGAAAGGCGCAGACAGGCAATCTCGGCGCCGTCCAGCACGCGCGCCAGCAGATCGGGATAAATCTCCAGATCAATCACAGGCGGCGTGATCAGCGTGATCTGCGGGCGGTCGTTGGTGGCCATGGGCGGGGGTCCTTTCGCGCAATCAGCGTCATTTATCAGCGAAATCGGGGCTTGGCCATGGGGCGGGCTTGGCCTATCAGCCACCCGAACGATGTGAGGCCACGATGCTCCCCCCAACCATGATCCTCGTCCGCCCGCAGATGGGCGAAAACATCGGCGCCGCCGCGCGCGCCATGCTGAACTTCGGGCTGGACCGGATGCGCGTCGTGGCCCCGCGCGACGGCTGGCCCAATGCGCGGGCGGTGGCAATGGCCAGCGGGGCGGGGCGCGTGCTGGACAATGCGGGCCTGTTTGCCGATGTCAAATCGGCGATTGCCGATTGTGACTACGTCTTTGCCACCACCGCCCGCAGCCGCGAGTTAGTCAAACCCGTGGTCACCCCCGAACGCGCGATGGAACAGGCGCGCGCCCTTGCGGCGGCGGGCAAACGCGTGGGCGTGCTGTTCGGCCCCGAACGCGCGGGGCTGGAAAATGACGATGTCGTGCTGGCCAATGCCATTGTGTCGGTGCCGGTGAACCCGGATTTCCCCTCGCTCAACCTCGGGCAATGCGTGTTGCTGCTGGGGTATGAATGGCGGCGGCAGACAGTGGAGGTCCCGCCCGAAGTGATGGGCCTTGCCCGCACCGATTTCGCCAGCGCGCTGGAGGTGGAACGTCTGGGCGACCACTATGAAGAACGCCTTGGCGATGCGAGCTTTTTCTACCCCGCCGACAAGGCCCCGATGATGAAGGCGAACCTGCGCAACATGTGGTCACGGCTGAACTTGACAAAGGCCGAGGTGCAGACGTTTCACGGCATGCTGCGCCAGATTGCATGGAAGCTGCGTGGGCAGGATACCGACCGCGACTAGGGTGCCAGCAGCTTGCGGAACAGGGTTTCCAGATGCGCCTGTGCCGCCGGAAACGGATCGGCACCTTCGTGTTGCAGCACGGCGCGCACCTGCATGTCAAAGTCGGCATAGTGCTGCGTCAGCGCCCAGATCGAAAAGATCAGATGCACAGGATGCAGTCGCGCAATGCGCCCCTGATCCATCCACGCGACCAGAATTTTCGCCTTTTCCGCCACCAGTGCTGTCAGATCAACCTCGATCGCAAAGCGCATCCTTGGCGCGCCTTGCAGGATCTCATTGGCGAAAAGGCGGCTTTCGCGCGGATAGTCGCGCGCCAGATCCAGCTTGCGCCGCACGTATCCCAAAAGTTCGGCCACGGGATCGCCGTCTGCGTCCATCGCACGCAACGGGTCCAGCCATGTGTCCAGCAGGCGCGTCAGCAGGGCCGCGTAAATGGCATCCTTGGATGCAAAATAATACAGCAGATTTGGCTTTGACAGACCCGCCGCATCGGCAATCTGATCCAGTGTCGCGCCGCGAAACCCGGTGTTGGAAAACACATCCAGCGCTGCCTCAAGGATGGCATCCTGATTGCGGGCCTGAATGCGGGTGCGCGGTTTGGTCATTCTGCCGCGATCTCGGACTGCAATGTTTGCAGGGCACGCAAGACAAGGGCGTGGTCATCCGCCTGCGGCAGTCCCGATACCGTAACCACTGCGACCATCCCTACGCCTGCAACATTGATCGGTACTGCGCCGCCATTGTCGGCGTATTCGGCCGGATCAAGCCCGTGGCGCGCAAGGCTTTCACCCTTTTCCCGGTTCCGCGTGCCGATCACGAAGGTCGGTTCCTGAAACAGCAGCGCCGTATTCGATTTGCGCCGCGCCCACAGGTCGTTCAACCCTGCCGACCCAGGTAAAGCTGCGTGATACAGGGTGCGGGTCGCGGTGCGGATATTGATGACGATCGGCATCTGATCGGCGGTCGCAAATTCCACGAGGATCGCCCCCAGACGCAGGGCCGAACCTTCCGTAAACCGCGGCAAAGTCAGGGCGATGCATTCGGCCGCTAAGGTGGTGCTGTTCATCGCATAGCCTTGTCACTGCTGCGTGTTCTGCAGGGATATCGCAGCTTGCCGCAGTTGGCGAGAGGGGGCTTTACATGCGCCGCCGATCCTGCCCAGAGTAACTTGACCTGACGGAGCACCGCAATGATCCGACCCGCCTGCACCGCGACCCAGATGGTGGATGACGCCCGCGTGCGCGTGACGCGGTTTGACTTTGCGCCGGGGGCCGAAACGGGCTGGCATCGGCACGGAATGGATTACGTGATTACCGCATTGACCGATTGCCATATGCTGCTGGAGGAACCGGGTGGCGGGTCGCGGCAGGTGCTGGTGCCCGCAGGCACAGCCTATGTCCGGGGCGAAGGGGTGGAGCATAATGTCGTGAACGCGGGCGATGCAGTGATGTCTTTTGTGGAAGTCGAGTTGAAGTAAGCAATCCGATTTTGTTGGAGTTCCTTCATGCGTAACATTCAGAAAGCCTGTCTAATCACGGTTTTTGCAGTGTTTTGTGGATCAGCGATGGCACAGGAAGAATTGGGTCTGACAGTCCTTGACCTGACGATTACCCAAGATGGCGCGCCGGTGACGATCACGGCGGCACCCAGCGATTGGCCGCTGTCATTCAGCATCAGTATCGGACCGCGACCGTTGTCGATTACCCTGCCACTGGCGGGGTGCAAGCCCGATCTGGAGGCCACTTATGTGCGCGCCTATGACTATGATCTCGCGGGCGATCTGGTGTCGGCGCTGGTGAATGTGCGCGACACGTCCCGTGTGGATGACCCGATGGAGATCACCTTCACCCCCGGTTCGGGGTTCGCCGCAGAGGCGGGTGTGCAGCGGGTTTTGTATGCGGATGATCCGACATCGGCGCGGCTGGATCAGGGGTTCAACTACTTTTTCGCCGAACGCTATGCCGAGGTGACGGCGGATACCGTGACGCTGACGATTGATCGGATCGAGGGGCCGGGCTGGGACCCGCTGACGGCGGGGGTGCCGTTCATCCTGATGGTCGGGCGGGCGGGGTGCAGTGAATTTCCAGCAATGCCCGTCAGTTTGATCGCGGTGAACTTTGGGTAGGGTTAAGCCTTTGCGAACGCAGGGGTAATCTGTGGGTTTTGTCGATTTTCGGTGATCTTCATTGCGTCTTGGTCGCGTCTTTATTCCGTAAAGACGCGCGTTGCGGAAAGGTTGCGTTAACCACGGTGACGAATCGGGGGCGTTTCGGGATTTTCCGCATGGCCCCGCCCTCCGACCCCTCGTCATGAAGGGGGAGGGGAGGCGCTTAGTCTTTGCCGTTCCATTTGTGCCAGACGCAGGCGAGTTTGTTGCCGTCGGGGTCGCGGACATAGGCCGCGTAAAACCCGGCCTCGTACTGCAGACGGGTGACGGGAGCGCCTTCGTCGGTGCCGCAGTGTTCCAGGGCCGCTGCATGAAAGGCGCGGACATGGGCGGCAGAGGGGGCACGGAAGGCGACCATGGTGCCGTTGCCGGGGGTGGGGCCG
Source organism: Rhodobacterales bacterium (assembly GCA_031396505.1). Lineage (GTDB taxonomy): Bacteria > Pseudomonadota > Alphaproteobacteria > Rhodobacterales > Rhodobacteraceae > JAAFHS01. The sequence continues at coordinate 4,771 of JANNKX010000261.1, read as the reverse complement.
CGCTGATCGAAGGGCGGGCACAGGTAGAGGCCGACGCCATGGTCGTAGTCGGGGCCGTAGCCGAGCCAGCCATCATCCACATCCGCCATGCGCGCCATATCAAGCGGCGGCAGTACGGCATCATAGAACCGCGCCGTGCGGGCAAAGTCGGAGAAACCGAGCGTGACATAGAGGATATGGGTCATGGCTTGCCTGGTGGGACGCCGGGCAGGACGCAGAGCATTTCATAAAGGAAATTCGCGGCCACAAGGGCGGTGGCGCCCTGCGGATCATAGGGGGGCGAAACCTCGACCAGATCGCAGCCCACAAGGTTCAGACCCGCGCAGCCGCGGATCAGCTCCAGCCCCTGCCAGACGGTGAGGCCACCCACCTCCAGCGTGCCGGTGCCGGGGGCGAAGGCGGGATCGAGGCTGTCGATGTCGTAGGACAGATAAGTGGGCGTATCGCCGATCTTGTTGCGGATGTCGGCGATCAGGGGGCGCAGGGACTTGTGCCAGCAATCCTCGGCCTGAATGACGGTCCAGCCTTGCTGACGCCCCCAGTTGAAATCATCGGGGGAATAGCCGGTGCCGCGCAGGCCGATCTGGAACACCTTGTCGTTCTGCAAACAACCATCTTCCCAGGCGCGGCGGAAAGGGCAGCCATGGGCGACCTTTTCGCCGAACATCGTGTCGTTGATATCGGCATGGGCGTCGATGTGGATCAGCGCGACGGGGCCGTGCTTTTTGCGCATCGCACGCAGGATGGGCCATGTCAGGGTATGGTCGCCACCAAGGGTCAGCGGGATGGTGCCGTGGGACAACACGTCATCATAAAAGGCGGTGATGATGTCCACGGTCTTTTTCAGATCGAAGGTGTTGATCGGGACATCGCCGATGTCGGCGACCTGCAGATGATCGAAGGGGGCGGCCCCGGTGGCCATGTTGAACGGGCGCAGCATCGCGCTTTCGGCGCGGATCTGGCGGGGGCCAAGACGTGTGCCGGGGCGGAAGGATGTGCCGTGATCCATCGGGATGCCGATGAAGGCCGCATCAAGGCCTGCCGCAGTGGGCTGGCCGGGCAGGCGCATCATCGTGCCGGGCCCGCCTGCGCGGGGCATGTCGTTGCCGCCGAGGGGTTGGTTCAGGGGCACTGGTGATCCTTGTGGATGGCGGTACTTGTGCGGCGAGCCTAGCGGGGGGAAACGGTGCCGTGAACCGTTTTTGATACCCGATCCAAAGGAATTCATTTTTCGGGTGCCGTTTTTTGCGGCAGGGTGCGGGGAAAGCGGGCCCACGTTGCGGGTCCTGCGGTGCGTACGACGTTGCAGCCAGACAGAAAGATTGCGCGGACAGGGGCAAGGTTGGTGAATGATGCAATGACATTGCAGGGTCCGGTCATTCACCAGCGCACGGAGGGGGCAGCTTTCGCGAGCCTCGCGATGCATGATGGCGGGGTGCGCCTGACGGGCTTGCGCCAGCGGGGGGCGGCCAAGGCGATTTTGCCACGTGTGGGTGATGTGCCCGAGGTGGTTTTTCTGAACACATCAGGCGGGTTAACTGGCGGAGATCGCCTGTCGTATCGGCTTGAACTGGGTGCAGGCGTGCGGGCGGTTGCGACGACGCAAACGGCGGAACGGGCGTATCTGGCGACCGAAGGACAAGCCGAGGTGACGGTGCAGCACGGGGTTGGCGCGGGTGGCTGGCTAGATTGGCTGCCGCAGGAGACGATCCTGTTTCAAGGGGCCGCGCTGGCGCGCACCACGCGCGTGGAACTGGCACGGGGTGCGGGGTGTTTACTGCTTGAGGCGGTTGTGCTGGGCCGGGCGGCGATGGGCGAAACGCTGCGCGCGGTACAGTTTTCGGATCGGCGCGAGGTGTGGCAGGGCGGGCGGCCCCGGCTGATGGAGCCGCTGCGGATGGATGCGGCAGCCTTGGGGTCGGGCAATGCTGGCCTGAACGGCGCGCGGGCGTTTGCGTCGATCGCGATGGTGGCGCAGGGGGCCGAAGATGCGGTGGGGCCGGTGCGGGCAGTGCTGGGGCCGGATGCAGCGGTCAGCGGGTTTGACGGCAAGGTGATGGTGCGCATGATGGCGGCGGATGGCTGGCCCTTGCGGTGTGAGATCGTGGCGGTACTGATGGTGCTGCGCAAAGCGGCTTTGCCGCGTGTCTGGCAGATGTGAGGGTGCGATGAATCTGACACCACGGGAAAAGGATAAGCTGCTGATCAGCGTCGCCGCGATGGTGGCACGCGGGCGGCTGGCGCGCGGGGTCAGCCTGAATCACCCCGAGGCGGTGGCGATCATCAGCGATTTCGTGGTCGAGGGCGCGCGCGACGGACGCACGGTAGCCGACCTGATGGACGCAGGGGGCCATGTGATCACGCGGGCACAATGTATGGCGGGCGTGCCCGAAATGATCCATTCCGTGCAGGTCGAGGCGACGTTCCCCGATGGGACAAAGCTGGTCACCGTGCATCATCCCATAAGGTAGGTGGCCATGATCCCAGGGGAAATCTTTCCGGCGGCGGGCGATATCATGCTGAACGCGGACGCGCCGCAGACCACGCTGATGGTGGCCAATACGGGTGATCGGCCGGTTCAGGTGGGGTCGCACTATCACTTTGCCGAAACCAATGCGGGCCTGTCGTTCGACCGGGCTGCAGCGCGGGGCAAAAGGCTCGACATCGCGGCGGGCACGGCAGTACGCTTTGAACCGGGGCAGATGCGCGAAGTGCGCCTTGTGCCTTATGCCGGGGACCGCAAGGTGTTCGGGTTCAACCAACAGATCATGGGCCCGTTATAGGCCCGAACCAGAGGGAGACTGCCATGTGCCATGCCTGTGTGATTGAAAACGTGAAACAAGGTATGCTGAGCCGCCGTGATCTGTTCCGGACGGCGGCGGCGGTGGGGCTTGTCTCGGGCGCGGCGGGCCTGTTGTCGGCGCGTCCGGCGCTGGCGCAAGCCAGCAAGGTGGTTGATCTGACGCATGGCTATGACGGCGCGTTTCCGACCTTTGATGGCAATCCGGGCATTTTGTATGAACCCGCGGTCAAGTTCGAGGGCAATGGCTATCAGCTGTGGAAACTGACGATTTTTGAACACACCGGCACGCATATCGACGCGCCGTTGCATTTCAGTGCGGACGGCACGTCGGTGGATGCGTTGCCGGTCGAACGTCTGGTCTGCCCGCTGTGCGTGGTCGATATCAAAGCAAAGGCGATGGAGGACGCCAACGCGATGGTGGAACCCGCCGATATCGAGGCGTGGGTGTCGGCGAACGGGGCAATTCCGGCGGGCGCGTGCGTGGCGATGAATTCCGGCTGGGCGGCACGGGTGGGTGATGCCCTGTACCGCAACACGCCGGATGGTGCGTTTGCATTCCCCGGCTTTTCCAAGGCTGCAACCGATATGCTGGCAGGGCTGGATGTGGCCTGTATCGGCGTGGATACGCTGTCGCTCGACCCTGGCAATTCGGCCGATTTCGCGGTGCATTTTTCGTGGCTGCCGGGCGGGCGTTATGGCATCGAAAACATGGCGAACCTTGACGCGGTACCTGCAACGGGGGCGACAGTCATGGTTGGCGCGCCCACGCACAAGGGCGGCACGGGCGGGCCTGCGCGCATCTTGGCGCTGGTGTGATGGGCACTGTTGCGCTGTTAACCGACGCGGCGGCAGGGGCCGAGGCCCTTGCCGTATTTGACGACATCCGCGCCAGGCGGCAGACCGACTATGTCAACAATTTCTGGCGCGCACTTGCCGCCGACCCTGCGCTGTTGCGGGCGACGTGGGAACGGCTGCAAGTGGTGATGGCGCCTGGTGCGCTGGACCCGCTGGTCAAGGAAATGGTCTATCTGGCCGTGTCGACGGCGAATGCCTGCACCTATTGCGTGCATTCCCACACGGCAGCGGCGAAGGCCAAAGGGATGACGGACGCCCAGCACGGCGAGCTGTTGGCGGTGATTGCGATGGCGGCGCAGACGAATGCGTTGGTGACGGCACTGGGTGTGCCGGTGGATGCGCGGTTTCTGGCGTGACGCTTGCGCGCGACAGGATGCAAAGGTGACTGCGGCCCGATGATGGGCCGCAGCGCAGACGTGGGTCAGACAAGGGAATTGGCATGAAACGATCACGCAATCTGATGGCGCTGTCGATGCGGACGGGCATGATGTTGGGGCAGGCGAATATGGTCATCGCGATGCGGATGATGGGCATGGCAGGGGCGTGGAACGTCACCCCCGCCGAAAACAAGCGCATGGTGGATGAAAAGACGGCAGCGGCGGTGGAATCCGGGGCTGCGATGATGAAGGCGGCGATGATGGGCAAGGACGCGGTTGCGGTGGCGAACGCAGGGCTGACGCCGATTGCGCGGCGGACGGGGGCGAATGCGAAACGGCTGGTGAAGCGTGGCCCGAAGGTGGGGACGTAGATGGCCTTTTTAGTGGCCCGCTGCGGCCAACAGGACTATCAAGTATGTTGCTATCGCAAGAGCGTGTTCTTTGGGGCTATCGGTGACCACAACGTAAAGCGCGGCGACTATAATCGACAGGATGATAGAGAGTTTCATTTGGGGCTCCAGCCTTGCCGTCAGCGGATGCCGACGAGGAGCCTTCCAATCTTCACACGTTTAAACATCGAACAATGCACGCGGCCTTTGCTGGAGCGTCCGACAGATGATCTCGGTCTAAGGAATATCTAGATGCCAACCGCTATCTCACGCGCGACCTATGCCGATATGTATGGCCCGACGACGGGCGACAGGGTGCGGCTGGGGGATACGGAACTTGTCATCGA
>JANNKX010000281.1:0-4277 GCA_031396505.1 Rhodobacterales bacterium | reverse complement strand
GCATCAATCCGCCCCGCCATCGCCTTGACCGCCGCCTGCCGGTTCGTCGTCGCATAACAAATATCTTCATGTGCCGGGGCCAAAATCGCGGGAAACCGCGCCTTCAGCGCCGCCGCAATCCCCGCCGTATCATCCACCGACAGCGTCGTTTGCGTGATGAACGCAAGGCGCGCCTCGTCGCGCACCTGCAGGTGCGCAACATCGGCTTCGGTTTCCACCAGCAGCACCTCACCCTCCGGCAACTGGCCCATCGTACCCACGGTTTCGGGGTGCCCCGCATGCCCGATCATGATCATCTGCAAACCACTTTCAGAATGCCGCGCGGCCTCGTTATGCACCTTGGTGACCAAAGGACATGTCGCATCGACTGCGATCATCTCGCGCCGCGCCGCCTCGGCGGGCACCGATTTCGCCACACCATGCGCCGAAAAGATCACCGGGCGGTCCGTCGGGGCCTCGTCGAGTTCCTCGACGAACACGGCCCCCTTGGCGCGCAGATCATCGACGACGTATTTGTTATGCACGATCTCATGGCGCACATAGACCGGTGCCCCCCATTTCTCCAACGCCATCTCGACGATCTTGATCGCCCGGTCCACTCCGGCGCAAAACCCGCGCGGCGCAGCCAGATACAGGGTCAGCGGTGGCAACAGCATAGCATTTCCTTTGTGCTTCATTGCCAAACTAGGCCTGCTCATGGCCAAGGTCCAGCCCTACACCACCCATCCCGCAGCCCAGGCCAACACAACATACCGCCCCGTTTTCGCAATCGCCACCAAGGCCAGAAAGGTCACGACCCTCGTGCGCAATACCCCCGCCATCAACACGATCACATCGCCAAACGGTGCCCAGCTTGCCAGCAGCACCCACACACCCCAGCGCGCGAACCACCCTTCGGCCCGCGCCATCTGCGCAGGTGTCACCGGAAACCAGCGCCGCCCCTGATACTTCCGCACCCCCCGCCCGATGCCATAGGTCACCACCGACCCCAACACGTTGCCAAAGGATGCCACGATCACCAACATCAGCGGGCTTGCCACCTCTGCCGCAAGCAACGCCAGAAACACGATTTCCGATTGAAACGGCACCGGCGTCGCCGCCAGAAACGCCGACAGCCATAGCCCGCTCAAGCCCACGCCGTCCCACATCCTGTCCGCCTTTCACGACAAAGGGCGCAGGTTTCCCCGCGCCCTCATCACATCGTTGTCGCAAGCCTTATTCGGCGGCCGCACTTGTCTCATCACCATCCATCGCGCGCGGTTCACGCGGCGGGCGGCCGATCACATTGCGCAATTCGTCCAGCTCGATGAAGTTATCCGCCTGGCGGCGCAATTCATCCGCAATCATCGGTGGCTGGCTGCGAATCGTCGACACAACCGACACCCGCACACCCTGCCGTTGCAGGCTTTCCACCAGCGGGCGGAAATCGCCATCCCCCGAAAACAGCACGATATGATCCACCCGGTTCGCCAGCTCCATCGCATCGACCGTCAGTTCGATGTCCATGTTGCCCTTCACCTTGCGGCGACCTTGGCTGTCGGTGTACTCCTTTGCCGGCTTCGTCTCCATCGTGAAGCCGTTGTAGTGCAGCCAGTCCACCAGCGGGCGGATCGGCGAATAGTCATCGTTTTCAAGCAATGCCGTGTAGTAGAACGCGCGCAGCAATTTGCCCCGCCGCATGAATTCTGATCGCAGCAATTTATAGTCGATGTCGAACCCAAGCGCCTTTGCGGCGGCGTAAAGATTGGACCCATCTATGAACAGCGCAAGCCGTTCGTCCTTGTAAAACATGTTTTTCCCCTCAATACATCACTGCCAACAAATGCGATGGCGACCACACTGGGAGCAGTCATCCACGTCGGCAGGTAACTTTAATATCAGTCAAAATACTGCAAGGACAAGCGTCCCTACACGAAAGTTTTACAGTGCGGGTGCATTCTAAACAACAATGCTTTGTCGCTTTGGGCGCGAATCTGCCATTTTCCGGTGCCCCGCCCGAAACGACACTGCCACAGGCCATTGCGTCACTTGTCGCAAACGGATTTGCCATAGTCGCTGCAAGCCGTTTTTTTCGGACTCCGTGCTTTCCGGCAGGGGCCGGGCCTGACTACGTCAACGCGGCCTGCATTTTGCAGATTTCCGCCGATATTTCCCCGCAGACGATCCTCAAAATGCTGCATGACGTCGAGGAAACCTTTGGCCGAAAGCGTGTGCAACGCTGGGGTATGCGCACGCTCGACCTCGATCTGTTGGCCATTGGCGATTCGGTTTACCCGGATGCGGCCACGCAAAGCCGCTGGCGCGACCTGACGGGGGCCGATCAGGCCCGCCTTGCCCCGGACCAGTTGATCCTGCCCCACCCCCGTTTGCAGGACCGCGCCTTTGTACTTGTGCCGCTGGCCGATGTCGCGCCCGACTGGCGCCACCCCCTGCTGGGCCTGACCGTCGCCGACATGGTGGCGCGCCTGCCTGCCGCAGATCGCGCGGCAATGGTACCGATCAGCACCTGATTCAGGCCTTGTCAAGCCTGTGGGTAACGCATAAATAAGCCGACGTATGCCCCTGAGTAGGAGTCGCCCATGGCCCGCGTGACGGTTGAAGACTGCGTTGACAAGGTTCCGAACCGGTTCGAACTGGTCATGCTTGCCGCCCATCGTGCCCGTGAAATCACGGCAGGCTCTGCCGCGTCGGTGGACCGCGACAATGACAAGAACCCCGTGGTCGCCTTGCGTGAAATCGCGGACGAAACCCAAGGGGCCGATGATCTGCGCGAACGCATGATCGCCAGCCACCAGACCCAGATCGAGGTGGACGAGCCGGAAGACGACCAGATGTCGCTTCTGATGGCCGGTGAGATTGACCGCCCGATGGTTGACGACATGTCCGAGGAAAAGCTGCTGCGCGCCCTGATGGAAGCGCAAGGCGAGCTTTGATCCGAAAGCAGGCAAGGGATGATCGACGTCGAAGACCTGATCGCCCTTGTCCACAACTATAACCCGCGCTGCAACGCTGACCTGATCCGCCGGGCCTATGCCTACGGCAAACAGATGCATGATGGTCAGATGCGCCAGTCGGGCGAGCCGTATTTCAGCCATCCCGTAGCCGTCGCTGCAATTCTGACCGAACAGCGGCTGGATGATGCGACCATCGTCACCGCCCTGTTGCATGACACCATCGAAGACACCAAATCCACCTACGCCGAAGTGTCGCGCCAGTTTGGCGAAGAGGTCGCCGAACTGGTCGATGGCGTCACCAAACTGACCAACCTGCAACTGTCCTCGACCCAGACCCAGCAGGCCGAAAACTTTCGCAAGCTGTTCATGGCGATGTCAAAAGACCTGCGCGTGATCCTTGTGAAACTCGCAGACCGTCTGCACAACATGCGCACCATCAAATCCATGCGCGTCGAAAAACAGGCGCAAAAGGCGCGCGAAACGATGGAGATCTTTGCCCCCCTTGCGGGCCGCATGGGTATGCAATGGATGCGTGAAGAGCTGGAGGATCTGTCCTTCAAGGTGTTGAACCCCGATGCGCGCAATTCCATCATGCGCCGCTTTGTGACCCTGCAACGCGAAACCGGCGATGTGATCCACAAGATCAACGCCGATATCCGCACCGAACTCGACAAGGCCCGCATCGAGGCCGACGTCTATGGCCGCGCGAAAAAGCCCTATTCAATCTGGCGCAAGATGCAGGAAAAGGATCTGGCGTTTTCGCGCCTGTCCGACATTTACGGCTTTCGCATCATCTGCGCCGATGTGGCCGATGTTTACCGCATTCTGGGCGTGATCCACCAACGCTGGCGCGCCGTGCCCGGTCGGTTCAAGGATTACGTCAGCCAGCCAAAGAACAACGGCTACCGGTCGATCCACTCCACCGTGTCGGGCCGCGATGGCAAGCGCGTCGAAGTGCAGATCCGCACACGCGAAATGCACGAGGTGGCCGAGGCAGGCGTGGCCGCGCATTGGGCTTACCGCGAAGGCGTGCGCGCCAAGAACCCCTTTGCCGTCGATCCCGCCAAATGGATCGCCACGCTGGCCGAACGCCTTGATGCCGGCGACACGGACGAGTTTCTCGAAAACGTCAAACTTGAGATGTATTCGGATCAGGTCTTCTGCTTCACACCGAAAGGCGACGTGATCCAATTGCCGCGCGGGGCCACGCCACTCGACTACGCCTATGCCATCCATACAAGGATCGGCAATTCCTGCGTATCGGCCAAGATCGACGGCATCCGCGTGCCCTTGTGGACCCGCCTGAAAAACGGCCAGTCGATC
>JANNKX010000223.1:0-5332 GCA_031396505.1 Rhodobacterales bacterium | reverse complement strand
AGCGTAGGGTGGGTGAAACCCACGTCTTTCCTTCAACAAATCACCAACGCCTCCGCACGCATTCCCATCCCCTCCGGCGATCCCCGACCCCCCCACCCTATGATCCGTCATCCGCGCGAAACCTACCCCAAAAATCCACAGCCCTGACCTGCCCCCCGCCGGGCCAAAACCACGGCCCCCAATCCCTAACAAAAACATAACGCCGTCGCCAACCCATTGATTTTATTAGAGCGGCCACTCTGTCCCTCCGTGGGACACTCCCCCTCACTGCCGGGCCACGATCCCCATCACACCTGCCAGCAGCTGTGCGGCCACCATCGCCCCCATCCCGTCGATATCGCGGTCCGGCATGAATTCCGTCATCGCGAACCCCGATATCCGCGCCCGCTCCGCCACGCCCCCGATCAGTTCCAGCACCTGCCAATATCCCAGCCCCCCCGCCACCCGCCCGATCGCCGCAGGCATGATCGCGGGGTCGAGCGCATCGACATCAAAACACACAATCACCTCGGCCCCGTCGGGCACCAGATCAATCGCGCGGCCCACACCAGCGCGGGCCACCTCGCCCGCCGGCACGAAATGCACCCCCCATTCAATCGCATCCGCAAGATCACTTTCCCTTGCCGACCCGATCCCCCGGCTGCCCACCTGAATGATACGCTCCACATGTCCCATTTCCGACGCGCGCCGCATCGTCGATGACAGGCCCAGCCGCTCCCCCCCCACCTCATCACGCCAGTCGATATGCGCGTCGATCTGCAACACCGTGAAGACCCGTCTGCGCGCGCCATACGCCTCCAGCATCGGAATTGGCAGGCTGTCATCCCCCCCGATCAACAACGGCACCCCACCCCGGTCCAGCACCGTCGACACCGCCCCGAAGATTCGCGCGCGGTTGCCTGCCGCGTCGCCTTCGTCCTGCGGCAGATCGCCTGCATCGACGCAAGACACCGCCCCCGGAAACACCGGCGCGCCCAGATCGAAATTCACATGTGTTAAATTCGCGGCATATACCGCCCCTGCCGCACGAATGGCCGCAGGCCCCCCCGCGCAGTAGAATCCGACAGCCGGATAGGGCGTACAGCCATCCGCCCCGATCAATGCCATCCGCACGTCAAGGCGCGAAAGATCGCGGCTGCGCGGTACCCCCATAAAGGTGTCCGCCGCCCCCGCCCCGAACATCGCCCCCAGATTTGCCATATGCCTGCCCCGCCCGTTTTGCCCCACAGTGGGGCTATCGGATGACAGGCTCAAGACCGCAGCACCGCCCCTGTGATTTTCCGCCGACGTCGCAATCAAAAGGGCGCCCCGAAGGACGCCCCAATGGCCGCAATCAAGCGATGTCGTCAGGCCGCTTCGGTGATGAATTTCACTGCATCGCCAAAGGTCTGGATGGTTTCTGCCGCATCATCCGGGATCTCGATCCCGAATTCCTCTTCGAACGCCATCACCAGTTCCACGGTGTCCAGACTGTCGGCACCCAGATCGTCGATGAACGACGCGTTCTCGGCCACCTTGTCTTCTTCCACGCCCAGATGTTCAACCACGATCTTCTTCACGCGGGCTGCGATATCGCTCATGTCATTCCTCGTTCAGGTTGCAGGGGCTGGCCCCGTTCAGGTCACGTCTTCCCCAACAGTATCAGGGTATCCCGAAGCCAATTCAAGCGGCTTCAAAGTCTGGCGCGCCTATAGCAAGGGTGCAGGCCCATGGCAAACGGTTTCCCAAGATGGCTGCCCGGATTGCGGCAAGGGTTGGGCAAACGCGTTTACGTTTAGGTATTCTTTGCCCCGCCGGAAACCTCCCGGTAACCGCAATTCCGGCACGCTGCATCCAACCGCACACCTGGATGAGAGCCGCCATGCCCATACCAACTCCCCGTATTCCCATCGTTGTCCTTGCCGGTCAGTCCAATGCCAATTCGGTGCAACTGGGGGTCGAGGTGTTTCGCCACGTCGCGCAAAATGGCGGGATGCTGGTCCATGCGGCCTACAACGGTTCGGCCCTGTCGGAACGCCTGAACACCGGGTCTGGCAACTGGAACGCGGCGACCGCCACCACGCCGATGGGCAGCAACCTTTCTGCCCTCATGACGCAACTCTGGTCGATCCTGAACCCCGCCTCACCGTCCTATGTGCCCGGTGCCTATCTGGAAAGCATGATCTGGGTGCATGGCGAGGCCGATACCTTCAACGCCGCCGCCGCCGCCGAATATGGCGCAAACCTGCGCGCCCTGCATGCCACGCTGACCGCGCGGTTTGGTGCGCATGACATGGTGCTGTCAGGCTTATCTGACGCGCCACACAATTTCCGCACCTTTGCCAATGGTCACGCGCAAAACTGGGATACCGTGCAAGCCCAACAGCGCGCCGTCGCTGATGAGCTTGGAACCGTCAGCCTTGTGAACCCGGATCAGGTGGCCGCCAATGCGCGCATTTCATCCGATGACATGTTTCGTTGGGATTTCATTCACTACGACGACGCCACCGGCTTTTCAGGCATGTTGGGCCGCAGCCTTGCCTATGCCGCCCTGCAGCCGGGGCTGTCGGCCAACACCATTACCCACCGCGTGACCCCGCCCCCCGCGCTGGCAGGCACCGCTGGCAATGACAGCTTTAACCTCACGCTTAGCAATTTCCGGCAGGTGATGGCCGGGCCCGGCTATGACAAGGTCACCGTCTGGTCGGGCACCACCGCCGTTTCCCTGATCGAAGTGTCATCGACCAGCACGCGGGTCATCGATAAAACCCCCGGAAGCCAGCGCATTCTGGATCTGATCGCGGTGGAAGAGGTCACGCTGGGTGCGGGCCATGATACCGTGCGCCTGGGTGGCGGCGTCACTGTGGTGAACACCGGGGCCGGCAATGACTGGGCCACCGGTTTTGCGCAGGCGGAAACCTTTCGGCTGGGCGGCGGCAATGACTTTGGCTTTGGCGGTGGCGGCAATGACACGATCTGGGGTGACGATGGCCATGACAACATCTGGGGCAGCGAAGGAAACGATGCAGCATATGGTGGCAATGGCAATGATACGATCTGGGGCGGCAACGGCAATGATGTGATCACCGGCGGCTATGGCAACGATTCCATGTCCGGCGATGCGGGTGCCGACATCTTTGTGTTCAGCGGACGCAGCGGCACAGACCGGATCACCGATTTCAACGCCAACGAAGATGTGCTGCATTTTGTCGGCGTGCGCGCGTCCACCGTGCGGATCAGTCAGGTTGGGCAGGATGTGGTCGTGTCGGGGGGCTATACGCAGGTTGTGCTGCAAAACACCGCGCTACAGGATTTCGGCGTGAATGACATCGTGTTCCTGTAGACCTACAAGGATGCCGTCCCCCCGCGCGCCTTCAAAACGGCCACCATCGCGTCAAGGTAGGCCGGGCAGTTTTCACGTTCCGTGCGGTGCAGATGGCGCAGGTCCGTCGCGCAGAGGGTGCCGTCGATCATCTTGCGTTGCACCCCCGAAAAGGCCTTTGCCGCCATGATCACAGCCGTCGGCGGATGGCCCGAAAATGGCATCGGCACCCGTGCAATACCCGGTGCAATCGCCTGAATGGCGCGCGCGTGCAGGCGTTCCGCTGGCGCATAGAACGGATCAAAAACCATGACACCACGCAAACCGGGCGGCACCACCGTTCCCAGTTGATCTTGCAACGTGGTCAGCGGTGATGCGATCTGTGCTGCCTCGGTCCGCCAGCGATGCTCAAACGGCACGATCTGCGCGCGGATCGACACTTGTGGTGCGAACAGCGTCACATGATCCAGTCGCAGGGCCGCACTGCACAGCAACGCACCGTAGCCACCCATCGAAAACCCCGATGCCCGCACCACCCGGTAACCCGCCGAAAGCTGCGCCAGCACATCGCGCAAAGGGTCAAGGTCGGGGTTCAGAAACCAGTCATTCGCCGCCGTCATGATGGCAAGGCTGGCATAGCCCATCGTCAGGGCCGTCGCGACCGGAACCATGGCCGGAAACCCCACCCGGTCCTTGCGCCAGTGGTCAAAGCTGACAAACAACCCATGCGGCCTGCCCAGTTTTGCATCCGGCCGCGTTAACACCGCACGCAGATGCGCGCCGTCGAAGATTGTCTGTGCCGCCCGGTCCGCCATCGTCAGATCATGGCCATGCCACCGTTAACATGCAGTGTCGCCCCGGTCACATAACCCGCCTCGGGACTTGCCAGATACAGCACCGCCGCCGCGATATCGGCCACATCGCCCATCCGGCCCGCCGGAATCTGCGTCAGGATACGCGCCGCCTGATCTTCGTTCAGTTTGTCCGTCATCGCCGTTGCGATGAACCCCGGTGCCACCGCGTTCACCGTGATGCCCCGGCTGGCCACTTCCGCCGCAATGCTTTTCGACATCCCGATCATGCCCGCCTTGGATGCGGCATAGTTCGCCTGCCCCGGATTGCCCGTACTGCCCACCACGGACGAGATGTTGATGATCCGCCCCCAGCGCGCCTTCATCATCCCCCGCATCGCCGCCCGGCACAGCCGGAACGTCGCTGTCAGGTTCACATCGAGGACCGATGCCCAGTCATCATCCGACATCCGCATGGCAAGGCCATCACGCGTGATGCCTGCGTTGTTCACCAGCACATCGACAGCCCCCATCAACTCGGCCGCCGCCTTAACCAGACCTTCCACTGCAACCGCATCCGACAGGTTGCATGGCAACACATGCGCGCGGTCGCCCAATTCTGCCGCCAAGGCCTCCAAGGGTTCCACCCGCGTGCCCGAAAGACACACCCGCGCGCCTGCGCCGTGCAAAACCCGCGCGATTTCCGCCCCGATACCACCCGATGCACCCGTGATCAGTGCGCATTTTCCCGTCAGATCAAACATCGCCGTCCCTTTCGTTTCACTGCGCAGTGGTTGCTGCTTTTGCCGCAATCACGTCGTCTGCCGTACCGATTGCGCACGTCGTGGCCCCTTCGACACAACGCTTGATCATGCCCGACAGCGCCTTGCCCGCCCCGATTTCCCAATAATCCGTGACCCCTGCCCCGGCCATCCACTGCACCGATTCGCGCCAGCGCACCGATCCTGTCACCTGCGCCACCAGCAATGCGCGGATGCGGTCCGGTTCGGTCACCGCCTCGGCCCGCACATTCACCACAACCGGCACCACCGGGGCCGATATCACCACGCCCGCCAGCGCCTCGCCCATCACCGCCGCTGCGGGCGACATCAGCGCGCAATGAAACGGCGCGCTGACCGGCAGCAGGATCGCGCGTTTGGCCCCCCGCGCCTTTGCAATTTCCAACGCCCGCGTCACGGCCCCCACATGCCCGGACACCACAACCTGTGCCGGATCATTG
>JANNKX010000200.1:0-27191 GCA_031396505.1 Rhodobacterales bacterium | reverse complement strand
GCCTGACGCAGGAACGCGTCACCCCCCTGTGCGCACCGGCGATAGCCGTTCAGTTGCGCACGCCTGCCGATCTGGCGCAGGCGCGTCTGTTGCATGTGCAGGGCTATCAGGATGGCTGGGGGGTCTGGCTGCACGCCGCAGGGGCCACCGCGATTGACGCGGGCACAGGCGTTGCCACCGATACGTCGCTCACCACTTATGCCTTGGCCGCAGCCGGGGCCGGGGTTGCCTTGGGCCGCACCTCGCTCGCATCGCCATACCGTCAGGCTGGCACCTTGATTGCGCCCTTCGCCCTTGACCTTGCGATTGACGAAGGGTTTTTCGTGCTCGAACCCCTGAATGCGACGCCGCACCGTGATGCGCCCGCCCTTGTTGATTGGCTTTTGCGACAGGCCGCCACCGACGGCGCGCGACAAGGGCTTGCGCCGCACCCCTGACCTGTGAATGAATGACCGCAGCGCCGCAGAGACGGCGTATGAGGGGGAATCTCACATGCGGCCCGATCCGCAAAACCGATCCTGCTGGCCACGCAAGCCCGAATTCGGCGGGGGCCGTCCGCGCGTCTGACAGACTGCGCGTAACCATTCCCCTTCCACTTCAGATATAGGCAAAATCATGCCCGGAAATATGACATTCGACGCGTTGAAAGAAGCCGTGCGTCGCGGCGACATTGATACCGTCCTCGTGGCAGGCATCGACATGCAGGGCCGCCTGATGGGCAAACGTTTCCACGCCGATTTCTTTGTCAACGGCGGGTATGAGGAAACGCATTGCTGCAATTACCTGCTGACCGTCGACATGGAAATGAACACCGTGCAGGGCTATCAATCCTCCAGCTGGCAAACGGGCTATGGCGATTACGTCCTGAAACCCGACATGACGACCCTGCGCCCGCTACCATGGTTGCCGGGCACGGCGCTGGTGCTGGGCGATCTCTTGGATCACCACACCCATAAGGACGTCCCGCAATCCCCCCGCGCCATTCTGAAAAAACAGGTGGCCCGTGCGCGTGCCCTTGGGTTTGAACCGATGATGGCGACCGAGTTGGAATTCTACATCTTCGAGAACAGCTATGATGCGATCCGCAATGCCATGCAGGATACCGGCACCGTGGGCGACTTGCGCGCGGTCAGCGCCTATAACGAGGATTACCATATCTTCCAGACTACCAAGGAAGAAGACATCATGCGCGCCGCCCGCAACGGGTTGTTCGGCGCAGGCATCACCATCGAGAATTCCAAAGGTGAAGCGGACGCGGGACAGGAAGAGATCAACTATCGCTATTCCGACGCGCTCGATACCGCCGACAACCACACCATCGTCAAACACGGGGTCAAGGAAATCGCCCATGCAAAGGGCAAATCCGTGACCTTCATGGCGAAATATGACCACCGCCGCGCAGGGTCATCGTCGCATGTGCACCAATCACTGTGGTCACTGGATGGTAAGGCGGCCTTTGCCGACCACGATGACAAACACGGCATGTCCGATCTGATGAAGCATTTCCTGGCCGGGCAACTGACCCACGCACAGGAAATCACCGCATTTCTGGCGCCTTACGTGAACAGCTACAAACGGTTCACCGTCGGCATGTTTGCCCCCACCAAGGCCGTCTGGTCCACCGACAACCGCACGGCAGGCTTCCGGGTCTGTGGCGCGCATACAAAGGCCGTCCGCGTCGAGTGCCGCATTCCGGGTGCCGACATCAACCCCTACCTTACCTGCGCCGCCCTGCTGGCGGCAGGTCTGGCCGGGGTGGAGGGCAAGTATGAACTGGAACCGGAGGCTTCCGGCGATGTTTATGCCGCCAAAAAGGTGCGCGAAATCCCCAAAAACCTGCGCGATGCGGCGGCCCTGCTGAAAAGCTCCAAAATGCTGCGCGCGGCCTTTGGCGACGATGTGGTGGATCACTACCACCATGCCGCGCAATGGGAGATCACGGAAACCGACCGCGTCGTCACCGACTTCGAACGTGCGCGGCTGCTGGAACGCGCGTAAATCGGGATGGGCGATCTGCCCATCTTCCCCTTTCAACCGGATGATGGGCAGATCGCCCATCCTACGAGGATACCATGACCCCAATCGAACTCATCTCTCCCGTCGATGGCAGCGTCTATGCCACCCGCACGCCCCTGACCCTTGAGGCCGCCCGCGCCGCCGCTGCCCGTGCCAAGACCGCGCAAGGACCATGGGCCGCACGGCCCCTTGCCGAACGTATCGCGCTGGTCAAGGCCGGGGTGGCCGCCCTGAACGCCATGAAAGACGTGATCGTCGACGAACTGGCTTGGCAAATGGGCCGCCCCACGCGCTTTGGCGGTGAATTCGGCGGCGTGAACGCCCGCACCGACTACATGTCGGACATCGCGGCCGAAACGCTCGCACCTCAAATGGTCGAGGACAGCGACACATTCCGCCGTTTCATTGCCCGCGAACCCGTGGGTGTCGTCTTCATCGTCGCCCCCTGGAATTACCCCTACCTCACCACGATCAACACCCTCGTCCCCGCCCTGATCGCCGGGAACACGGTGATCCTGAAACACGCAAGCCAGACCATGCTGGTGGGCGAACGTCTGGCAGAGGCGTTCCATGCAGGAGGTATCCCCGCCGATGTGTTCCAGAACGTCGTCCTCGACCATGCCACGACGGAAAGCCTGATCGCTGCCCGCGCCTTTGGCTTCGTGAACTTCACCGGCTCCGTCGGCGGTGGCATCGCGATGGAAAAGGCCGCTGCGGGCACCTTCACCCCCTTGGGCCTTGAGCTTGGCGGCAAGGACCCCGGCTATGTCCGCGCCGACGCCAATCTTGACGCTGCTGTCGATACCCTGATGGACGGGGCCATGTATAACGCGGGCCAGTGCTGCTGCGGGATCGAACGCATCTATGTCCACGAATCCCTCTACGACGCCTTCGTCGAAAAATCCGTCGCCTGGGTCAACGCCCTCAAACTCGGCAATCCGTTTGACGCGGGCAGCACCCTCGGCCCCATGGCCAACAAACGCTTTGCCGCTGTTGTGCGCGCGCAAATCGCCGAGGCCGTCGCCGCCGGGGCCAAACCCCTGATCGACCCCAATAACTTCCCCGCCGATGACGGCGGTGCCTACCTCGCCCCGCAAATCCTTGTGAATGTTACCCACAAAATGCGCGTGATGATGGAGGAATCCTTCGGCCCCGTTGTTGGTATCATGCGCGTCAAGGATGATGCCGAAGCCATCGCCCTGATGAACGACAGCCCCTATGGCCTCACCGCATCGGTCTGGACCCAAGACTATGACACCGCCGCCGCCATCGGTGCCCAAATCCAGACCGGAACGGTCTTCATGAACCGCGCCGATTATCTTGATCCGGCCTTGTGCTGGACGGGCTGCAAGGATACCGGGCGCGGCGGGTCGCTGTCCTATCTTGGCTTCCATTCCGTCACCCGCCCGAAATCCTATCACCTGAAGAAAGTTTGATCCCATGTCCCATAACGTTCCCAACCGGAACTGGTCCTATCCCACGGCGATCAAATTCGGCGTGGGCCGCGTGGCCGAACTGGCAGAACACTGCAAGGGTGCAGGCATCACAAAGCCCCTCCTCGTCACCGACAAGGCCCTCGCCTCCCTGCCCATCACCGCCGCTGCCCTTGATACCCTCGCCACCGCAGGCCTTGGCCGCGCCGTGTTTTCGGAGGTGGACCCCAACCCGAACGAGATGAACATGGATGCGGGCATCGCCATGTATCTGGCCGGGGGGCATGACGGCGTGATCTGCTTCGGCGGCGGATCCGCGCTTGATCTGGGCAAGATGATCGCCCTGATGGCGCATCAGAAAGACCTGTCCGTCTGGGATCTGGAAGATATCGACGACTGGTTCACCCGCGCCGATGCCAGCAACATCGCCCCGATCATTGCCGTGCCCACCACCGCTGGCACGGGCAGCGAAGTGGGTCGCGCAGGCGTTCTGACCAATGCCACCACGCACAAGAAAAAGATCATCTTTCACCCCAAACTGATGCCCGCTGTCACGATCTGCGATCCCGCGCTGACCGTCGGCATGCCCAAATTCATCACAGCAGGCACCGGGATGGATGCGCTCGCGCATTGTCTTGAGGCGTATTGTTCCCCCTTCTACCACCCGATGTCGCAAGGTATCGCCCTCGAAGGCATGCGCCTTGTGTTCGAAAATCTGGTGACCGCCTACACCAAGCCCGATGATCTGGATGCCCGCGCGCATATGATGTCCGCCGCTGCCATGGGGGCTGTGGCATTCCAGAAGGGTCTTGGCGCGATTCACAGCCTTTCGCACCCGGTGGGGGCCATCTACAACACCCACCACGGCACCACGAACGCCGTCGTGATGCCCATGGTGATGAATTTCAACCGCCCCGTGATCGAGGCGCGGCTGGACAAGGCCGCGGCCTATATCGGCATCGCGGGCGGCTATGGCGGGTTTTACAAGGCCGTCATGGCCCTGCGCGAAAACCTGAATATCCCCGCCAACCTGACCTCCATGGGCGTGCAGCGCGACCGTCTGGATCAGATGGCCGAAATGGCGCTGGAAGACCCGTCCTGCGGCGGTAACCCCGTGCCCCTGACACGCGAAAATCTGCGCGCGCTCTATGATGCCTGCATGTAGGTTGGGCAGATTGCCTATCCTGTGCCTGTCCGCAGCCGTTTTGTTCCTCCCTCCCCCCCCGTGGGGGAGGGCCGGGGTGGGGGGGCCGCGTCGCCATGGCCCGAACAGATGACCACCACCGACATTGCCATCATCGGTGCAGGTGTCATCGGCCTGTGCGTCGCCAAAACCCTGTCCGAGGCCGGGCATAACGTCACCCTGATCGACCCCGCGCCCCCCGGCGCGGGGGCCAGCCATGGCAACGCGGGCACCATCGCCGACTATGCCGTGATGCCCGTCGGTACCCCCGATGTGCTGCGCGCTCTACCCTCATTGTTGTTCGATAAAAACTCCCCCCTCGCCATCCGCCGCGCGGCACTCCCCGCCCTGCTGCCATGGCTCGCAAGATTTGCCCGCCAATCCCTGCCCGCCGCCGCCGCGCGCAACGCGCAAGCCATCGCCACCCTGCTGGCCAATGCAGGCCCCATGTGGCAAACCCTGACCCGTGACATCGGGGCAACCCACCTGACCCGCCACACCGGTTGCCTGTATCTGTATGAAACCCCCCAAGCCTTCCGCGCCGCACATGCCGACATGACCATGCGCCGCCGCATGGGCGTCATCGTCGATCTGATCGGCCCGGATGATCTGCATCAGCTTGAACCCAACCTGCCCGCCATGGCCGGGGCTGCGTTCTTTCCCCATGCCATGACCCTCACCGATCCCGGCAAGGTGATGGCCGCACTCGCCACTCACATCGCCGCGACCGTCCCTCACATCCGGGCGGCAGTAACAAAGCTGGAACGCACGCCCCAAGGCATCCACCTGACCGGCCCCGACATCACTGCAAGACGCGTTATCATCGCCGCAGGCGCGCATTCCAAGGCGCTTGCCCGCATGACAGGCGACCGCATCCCGCTTGATACCGAACGCGGCTATCACGTCGAATGGGACATGGCCGCCCCGCGCCTGACCCGCCCCGCCTGCCCCACGGCGCGCGGCTTTTACCTCTGCCCCATGGATGGCCGCCTGCGCGTGGCCGGTACGGTCGAACTCGGCGGGCTACGCGCCCCGCCCTCGCCGCACCGGATTGCAAAGCTGACGGCAGGTGCCCGCAGTATCTTTCCCGACCTGCCCGATCCGGATCGCACATGGATGGGGTTCCGCCCCTCGCTGCCCGACAGCCTGCCCGTCATCGGTCCCTCGCGCCTTGGGGCAGATGTGATCTACGCCTTTGGCCACGGCCATATCGGCGTGACGCTTGCTCCCGTCACCGCGCACCTTGTGGCCGCGATCATTGCGGGCCATCAGCCCGATATCCGCGCCACCGCCGCCGGTCGTTTCTGATTCGCGACAAATGGTTAACGCACAAAAACGCCATCGCACGTCTTTACGACATCAAGACGCATTGAAGACGCGTTGAAGATCGTGATTTTCGCCCCAAGCCCACAGGTAAATTCAACGCACGCAAGCACTTAGCGGAATCTGTCCAACAACCTCTGCATCGGCGTGCGCGCATCCGTCTCCACCGGTTTTTCCACCGCAGGCGTCACCACAACCTCCGGCCCCGCCACCCCCGTCCCCGACCGTGGCGGTGCCACCCGCAGCGCCACCGCATTGGCGAACTTCGCCCCGTCCCCCGCCGCCAGCGCCACCGCCCCCTCAGATATCCCGCGCAACAGCGCCTTCAGCCAGTCCTGATCCGCGCGTCCGAAATCATGCAGAACGTAAGCCGCCACCAGATCCTTATGCCCCGGATGCCCGATCCCCAGCCTTACGCGCCCGTATGCTTCGCCCAAGTGCCCATGGATCGACCGCAGGCCGTTGTGCCCCGCATGCCCGCCCCCTTGCTTCAGCCGCATCTTGCCGGGGGCAAGGTCCAATTCGTCATGAAAAACAATTACATCCGCCAAGGGCAGCTTGTGATACGCCAGTGCGCCCTGCACCGCTTGCCCCGACAGGTTCATAAACGTCTCGGGCTTCAGCAGAACAACCTTTTCGTCCCCCAGCCGCCCCTCGGCCACCAGCCCCGAAAACGCCTTCTTCCACGGCCCGAACCCATGATCCGCCGCAATCCGGTCCACCGCCATGAATCCAATATTGTGGCGATGCGTCCGGTACTTGGCCCCCGGATTGCCCAATCCTACCCACAGTTTCATCGCATCGCCCCGCATCCTGATACCTTTCCTTGACGAACCCCACCCCGCCCGTCAAGCATCGGTGCGGAGGAAAAGAACGGATGCAGGTTGCCGTTGTGTGTTCCGTGCGGAATGAGGGCCCGTTTCTGGTCGAATGGGTCACCTGGTATCGCATGCTGGGCTTCACCCGTATCGTCGTGGTGACCAACGATTGCACCGATCACTCCCCCGCCTTGCTTGACGCGCTGGCCGCTGCCGGATGGGTCACCCACCTGTCTTGCCCCATCCCCCCCGGGGGCCCAGTCGAGGCGACCAAACTTGCCCTTGCCCGCAACCACAAACACGTGTTCCGCGCGGACTGGCTGATGGTGTGTGATGTCGATGAATTCCTTGTGGTGCACGTTGGTCAGAACGGCGTGCAAGACCTGATTTCCTATCCAGATCAACCGGTTCAGGGCATCGCCATCAACTGGCGCGTGTTTGGTGATGCGGGCCATCAGCAATGGCAAGACACGCTTACGCACCGCAGCCTGACCAGCGCCAGCCATCCCGCTCACCCGTCCAGCCAATCGTTCAAATCGCTGTTCACCGATGTCCGCGCTTTCAAATGGCTGCAATCCCAAGGCCCACGCGGGTTTCAACGCGCCCGCGCTGGCCTTGGCCCCACCGATCCCGCAAAGCCGTGGGTCAACACTGATGGCGATCCGATTCCCGGCTGGACCTCCGACACCCCCACCAGCCGCATCCTCCCTGCCACCTGTGTCGCGCAGAATGTCGCCCAGATGAACCACTACATGATCCGGGCGCGTGATGCGTTCGCCCTGAAACGCGGCACGCCCGCCCCGTCATCGGGTGCAGACCGCTTTAACGATCTCTATCTTGCAACCTACAACCGCAATGACACGCGCGAAGACAGCGCCCTGATCTACCGCGCCCGCTTTGATGCCCTGCATGCCCAAGCCATGGCCCTGCCCGATGTTGCGCGCCTGCATCATCTGTGCTGCGCCGACTATGTCACCCGTCTTTGCGCCAGGATCGGCCTGCCCCGCCAGTTGGACGCGCGCTGGCAGGCCCATACGGCGCAGGCCGCAACGCTTGCTTCCTAATCCACCACCCACAACTGCGCGCGCGGCAAGTGCAGTTGCATCGCAACGCCCACCTCCAGCCCCGCGGCCTGATGCGCCGAAAGCGTTGCCTGCACCACGACATCGCCCACCTGCACATCCAGCCGCACCTGCCCCGCCATGAACACCCGCGCCCGCACAACCCCCGTCAGCGCGTTCTCGCCTGCCCCCAGCTGCACCGCGTCGGCCCGGATCACCAGCGCACCCGCGCCGTCCCGCACATCATCCGGCACCCTGATCTGGCCCAACGCGCAATCGAACACGCCCGCCCGCGCTTGCCCCGGCACAAATGTCACCGCCCCGAAAAACCGTGCCACATCCCGGTCAACCGGGCGTGCAAACACCGCCTCGGGTGCACCCACCTGCCGGATGCGCCCCTCCAGCATCAAGGCAAGCCTGTCCGCCATCGCCGTCGCCTCAACCAGATCATGCGTCACCAACAGCGTCGTGATCCCGCTGTCACGCTGCAACTGCCCGATCAGATCGCGCATGTCGGCACGCAAATGCGCATCCAGACTGGACAGCGGCTCATCCAGCAGCAGCACCCGTGGCCGCACCACCAGCGCCCGCGCCAGCGCCACGCGCTGTGCCTGCCCCCCCGACAGCGCCGCAGGCCGCCGTGCCCCGAACCCCGCCAATTGCACCTGATCCAGCACCGCATCCACTGCCGCCGCCACAGCCCCCCGCGCCAGTCCCCGCATCCGCAGACCAAAGCCCACGTTTTCCGCCACCGTCATATGCGGAAACAACAGCCCGCCCTGCGCCACCATCACCGCCCCCCGCGCCTGCGCCGGAACCACATCCATCGCGGCACCGTCAAATCGCACCGCGCCCGCGTCGGGTGCCGCCAACCCAGCAATCACCCGCAACAACGTTGATTTCCCGCAACCCGATGGCCCCACCAACACCGTCAATCCACCATCCGCCAGATGCAGATCAACGCCCTGCAGCGCGGGCCCCGCCGCCCCCGGATGCGTCAGCCGGACCCCCGTCACATCAACTGCCGTCATGGCCGCACCATCCACGCCGCCCCGCGCCCCGTGATGCGCCGCGCCGTCCACAGCAGGATGATCACGCCCGGCAGCACGTAAATCACCCCGATGGCCCCCGCGATATCGTTGCGCCCCGCACTTGCAAAACTGAACAGCAACAGCGGCAGCGTTTCCACCCGCCCGCCCCCGATCACCAGCGTCAGAATGTATTGGCCCGTTGATACCAGAAACGCAAATAGCCCAGCCACCATTACGCCCCCCGCCACCCCCGGCCGCGTCACATGCCACAGCACTTGCCAGCCCGTCGCCCCCAGACTACGCGCCTGATCCTCTAACGCCCTGTCAAAATTCGCAAAAACCCCCGCCATCACAAGGATGACATAGGGTAGCACCGGGATCAGATGCACCAAGACCACGCCGCCAACCGTATTCGTTAACCCCAGCCCGATGAACACCCCATGCAGCCCCAGCACGACCCCGATCCCCGGGACCACAACCGGTGCCAGCACAATCACCTCCATGATCCCCCGCCCCGCGAACCGGTGCATCCCCAAGGCCCGCCCCGCAGGCACCCCGATCACCAGCCCCAGCAGCGTCGCCATGCCTGCCACCAGTACCGTCGTTCCCAGTGCCGGCAACACCCCTGACACCGGGCCGAACACATAGGCGAAGGGCCCCGTGCTGAAGTCCGGCGGCAACACATCCGGGAACCGCCACCCCCGCGCCACCGACCACAGCGGCAGCGGGATCAGCGGTGCCATCAGCCCCGCCACCACCGTCCATATCCCCGCCCGCCTCATCGCCGTCCCAGCCGCATGTAGGCGGCGATCAGCGCGAAACTGACACCCGCAATCAACAGTGCCATGGCCATCGCCTCCGGTCGTGTGGCCAGATCGACCGCCGTATAGCTTTTCCATGCCAGCACCGGCAAAGCCTGCGGATAGGTCTGCCCTAACAATGCAGGCACCTCATATGCGCCAAAGGTAAAGGCAAATACGATGATCATTCCCCGTGCCAGCGCGGGCCAGATCAATGGCAACGTCACATATTGAAAGGCCCGGCGTGGCGTGGCCCCAAGGGTGCGCGCTGCGGCCTCGTGGTCAACGTCCAGCCCCTGCAGCGCTGCCAAAGCGATCAGCGTCAGAAACGGCACTTCTTTCCAGACATAGGTCAGGATGATCCCGATCGACGCCGGATCGAACACCAGCGCCGGAAAATCCCCCGGTGCCGCAATCAGATGCGCATGGTAGGCCAACCGCGCAAATGATCCCGATTGTGCGAAAAGGTAAAGTACGCCCAGTGCCCCCACCAGATGCGGCACTGTCAGGTTCACCTGAAACAGGAAAAGTGCAATTCCACGCCCGCGAAACCCCGCCCGGAATGCCAGCGCCGCAGGCACCGCGATCACCGTCGCAATCGCCGTGGACGCAAAGCCGATCCACAGCGAAACCGCAAGCCCCGCCCAGACGCGCGCCGATGTCAGCACATCCCCCCACGCCCCCCATGACCGCATGATACCCGCCACCAGCCCCACCCCGAACAGCCCCGCAATGACGATCATCGCAGGGCCGACCATCAGCACGATCCGCCAGTTCAAGGTGCGACGTTGTCCAGCCATCCCTGTTCAATGGCTGAAATCCACCCCGCCTGCAATTCCGGCAACGCGTATCGGCCCAACACCTCGGCCGATACCACCGACGGATGCGACGGCAGGCCTGCAAATCCCGCCTGCACATCCGCCCCCGTGCGCGCCACCTCAATCGCCGGTGTGGCCCCCCACACCTCGGGCCGTGCCTTTTCCAACTGCATCTCACCCGATAGCAGCAGGTTCTGCACCACCATCGCCGCCGCCTTGTTCGGCGAATTGAACGGGATCAGCGTGTAGTTCGTGTTCCCAATCGTCCCGTCCGCAAGACCGTAAGTCCGCACCGTGTCCGGGAACGTCCCGTTCGTGACCCCCACGCCGAACTGCGCCGCCTCATAGTTGAAACTGAACGCCACCTCGCCGTTCGCAAACAACTGATCCAGCGCCGCAATGTTTGCCGGATAAGTCTGCCCCTCGCGCCACAGAAAGGGCTCCAGATCGTTCAGGATCGCCCATGTTTTTGCCGCCGCTGCGTCAAACTTCGCCTGATCAAACGGCCCCAGCAGCGCATCCGCCCCCCCCGCTGCGTGATAGAACACATGCCGGATGAACACCGCCCCATTGAAATCCGGGGGCGCCGGATAGGTAAACTGGCCGGGGTTCGCCTTGATCCACGCAATCAACCCCGCCATGTCCACCGGCGGCGCGGCTACCCGTGCCGCGTCATGCGCAAACGCAAACTGCGCCCGGCTCCACGGCACTTCGCAACCATCCACTGCCACCCCGAAATCATTTGCAATCGCCGGGTTGTCCCAATTCACCAGCCCGATGTTCGGCAAGAGGTCGGTGTATCCGCACCACACCATCTCGCCTTCCTTCATCGTCCGGAAATTCTCGCCGTTGATCCAGATCAAGTCGACCGCCCCCGCATCTGTCACCCCCGCCTCTTTTTCCCCCAGCACAAGATTCACCACCTCGGCTGTGTCCGCAACACTTACCCGGTTCAACGTGATGCCATAGTCGCGCAGCAAAATCCCCCCGACCGTCTCGCTGACGAAAGCGTTGATGTTGTCCGCCCCTCCCCACATGAACCAGTTGACCTCGCCCCCGCGCGCCGTCTGAACCACCTGATCCCAGTCCATCCCCAGCAGCGCGTCACCGTCCGCCGTATCCCCAAACGCCCCGCTTGCAACCCCACCCAGCAGCGCCGTCATCGCAAACATCTTCATCCACGCATCCCCTTTGATTTGCGCCTTTCTGAAACAAACGCGCGGAAACGTCCAATGCACAGTCGCGTGAAGGCCCCGCAAGAAACCGTTTTGACAAGCGCACCGTTCAGGATAGACTGGCTCGATTAACGCACCCCAAGGGGGATTTGATTTTGAATAACGTGTTCAAACAGGCCAAACGGCTTGGTAAATTGGCGACGGTACTCGGTGACGATGTCCTCGTCCTCATGCGGTTCGAAGGCACCGACTATGTGAACGATCTGTTCTCTTGGCGGGTCGAAGCGTTGTCGCAAGACCCCAAGATCAATTTCGACGAACTGCTTGGCACCCATGCCACCGTATCCATCAACACCCTGCAACACGGGTTCCGGCACTTTGATGGCATCGTCACAGATGCCGAATGGGGCGGCGAAGGTGACAACGGCCTGCGCTATAACCTCACGCTGCGGCCTTGGTTCTGGCTGGCCAAGCACCGGCGCAACCAGCGGATTTTCCATAACAAAACCGTTGTGCAGATTTTGACCGAATTGCTGCAGCCTTATTCCGGCCTGGGCTCGCCTGCGTTGCAAAAGAAACTTGCCGCCGATTATGCCGTGCTGGAATACACCGTCCAGTACCGCGAAAGCGACCTCGCCTTTGC
This sequence comes from Rhodobacterales bacterium, assembly GCA_031396505.1. GTDB lineage: Bacteria > Pseudomonadota > Alphaproteobacteria > Rhodobacterales > Rhodobacteraceae > JAAFHS01. Next base: position 14,890 of record JANNKX010000200.1, on the reverse strand, counting down.
CTGCCGCCTGATGGAACGTTTTGGCATCAGTTATCATTTCACCCATCAGGACGGCAATCACACCATGGTCTTGACCGACAGTGTCGATGAACACGATGCCGTCCCCGGCGACACCCGGCCTTACTTCGGCGTCGATGATCAACATCAGGCCGACGAAGAACATTTCTGGGAATGGAAGGCCGCCCGCAACATGACGACCGGGGCCATCCGGCTGACGGATTACAACTTCAAATGGCCCCGCGCCAAGATGGAAGTCGACCGCACCGGTGACGCCGAATATGCCGAAGGAAAGATCGAAAGTTTCGACTACCCCGGCGACTATCTTTATCAGGACGAAGGCAAGGGCGTGGTCGCCCTGCGTCTGGCACAGGAACGCGGACAAGACCGCAAACATACCGCCGTCGGCGATTGCACCGGCCTTTCCGCCGGCCTGACCGTCACCCTGACCGGCGACGAGATGCCGGGCGAGGCGTCGGGCAGTTTTTTGTGCCTGCGCGCCACGCACCGCTATGTGTCCGATAGCTATGGCTCCGGCGGCCAGGGCGATGCATCCGAGGATTATGCCTTTATCGGCAACTACCTTCTGATCCCGCTGTCCGCCCCCTTGGCCCCCCGCCTGAAAACGCCCGCCGCCGTCGTGCAGGGTCCGCAAACCGCCGCCGTGGTCGGCGAAGGCGAAATTGACTGCGATGAATATGGCCGCATCCTCGTACGCTTTCACTGGGATCTGCAGAATGCCTTTTCCATGCGCTGCCGCGTCAGCCAGAACTGGGCAGGCCAGGGCTTTGGCGGCATGATCATCCCCCGCATCGGGATGGAGGTTGTCGTCGAATTCCTCGAAGGCGACCCCGACAAGCCGCTGGTCACGGGCTGCGTCTATAACGACCGCAACATGCCCTATTACACCCTGCCCACACATAAATCGAAATCGGTGTTCCGCACCGACACCCATCAGGGCGAAGGCTTTAACGAACTGACCTTCGAAGATCAGCAGGGTGCCGAACGCATCTACATGCACGGCCAAAAGGATCAGGACATCGACATCGTCCATGACCGCACCAAAACCATCGGCAATGATCAGACCGAAACCATCGGCCATGACAAGATGATCGCTGTCGGCAATGACCACCTTGAAAACATCGCCCGCGACACCACGATCAACATTGGCCGCGAGGTGAAATACACCGTCGGTGCCAGCCAGGTCGACCAATGGGCCAAGGATCACGTCGAAACCGTGGGCAACATCCACAAGGAAACCATCGGTGCCGACCACCTTGTCGAGATCGGCCGCAACCGCGAAGAAACCATCAACGGCACCCTGACGCAGGATGTCGGATCATCCATCACCATCAACACCGGCAATCATGCCCTGATGGCGTTCAAGAAATTCACCATCTCCGGCCCCGGCGGCAAGATCGTGATTGATGCGTCCGGCATCACGCTTGAGGCGCCGCAGATCAACCTCAAAGGCATGGTATCCATGACGATGGGCGGGCCTGCGCAGGTGACGACGCTGGCGCTGGCTGCCAAAGATGCACTGCCCCTTGTCGAAGAATGCCCACCAGAGGGATAACGCCATGCTGCCCATCGCCCGCGTCACCGATATTCACATCTGCCCGCTCTGCGGCCCGAACATGATCGCGGCGGGCGGCGTCACCATGGTTGACGGCCTGCCCATCGCCCGCATGGGCGATGCCACCGCCTGCGGCGCAACCATCACGCTGGCCTCGTTTACCCACAAGGAAAACGGCGTAGGTATCGCCTATCTCGGCTCAATGACCAGCCATGGTGGCGTGATCACGACGGGGTCACCGATGCACAAGGTATCGCCGTGATCCCGGCATGCGTGGCCCAAGACCCGAAACGGCCTAGATTGCTGCGATTTTGACATAGTTCTTATTGCAACACAGGGCAAGGAAGGACGGAAGTGAATGCCTGCTCCGTCCGCAAAGCTGACGCACATTCACCGAGTATTCTGCGTCTTGGCAAGTGATCGCCACCCCTGAACCCACGTACAGTTTCCGATCACGCATTGTTTAAAAAGTCTTAACGCAGGCACGTTTTAAAAACTCAAATCTTTGATATAAAGCGATAATGTCAAAAATTGACAGCCGTCAATTTTTCCTCAGAAACCCACTGTCATACGCCAGAACCCGCCGCATGCCCGCAATCCCCGTCACCACCAACCCATCCGCCCCTGCCGCCACATCCGCCACCGCCTCGCCGCTCGGCCAGGCAATCGCACCGATCACATGCCGCACCGCAACCGCGCCGCCCAACCCCAACGCCACCGGCTGCCCCGCCGCCACCATTGCATCGCAGGTCGCCTGCCCCAGCATCGCATGCCCCACGCCCTCTTCCACGCCCAGCACCCCCAGATGCCGCGATGACCATGGCGCATAGTGCCGACCGCCGTTGGAATACCAGAACATCGTCAGCGGCAGCCGGTCGGCCCGGCGCAGCGACAAGAACAGATCACCCTGCGCCCGCACGACAGCCGTCCACCCAAACGCATGCCCCGCGGCCTCGACCCCGATCACGAAATCCTCGTGCCCCACGCCCAGCGGATAGCGCCCAAGATCGGCCACCCCGCCATCCCCGCGCGGAAACGCATTCCCGTGCCCCCGCGCCGGGTACGCCAGCAGCGACCGCCCCCGGGCCGCATCGGTTTCCGGTGCTGTCCCCGGCGTCTGGTAAAACGCCTTCTGCGATGTTGTGATCACCCCGCCCGCAGGCAGCACCACCATCGCGTGATTGGCCACCGGAAGGGCCCCAACACCGCCTGCGAACACGTGCCGCTGATAGACAAACGGGTGTCCGTCGCGCACCGCAATCGTCTTTGTCACCCGCGCGCCCATCACGGTCTGGTTCAGCACACAGGCGATCAACCCCGGCGCCGTTGTCACAACGTCCCATCGCCCATTGGCCGTCCAGCCATGCAGTGGCGCGCCGTCCGCATGCGCATCGCCGAACGGCGCACAAAAGAAATCCCCGCGCAGCCCTGCGTGGTGCGGCGGCGATCCTGCTGGTACCTCATCATCCCGCCACGGCGCACGGTGCAGCGGGTCGATCACGCGCCCGCCATCCTGGACAATCATCGGGCCAAGGAAACCGCAATCCGGCGTGAACCCCACCGTGATGCCGTCCGCCTCAACCTGTTCGTTGGCGGGCATTCAACCCTGTTCCACCCGCTGTTCCTGCTGGCCCAGACCTGCGATGCCAAGGCTGACGGTTTCCCCCACCCTCAGATACCGCTGCGGCTTCATCCCCATGCCCACACCCGGCGGGGTGCCCGTTGAAATCACATCGCCCGGATGCAGGGTAAAGAACTGGCTCAGATAGCTGACCACATGCGCCACGCCGTAAACCATCGTCTTGGTCGACCCGTTCTGCATCATTTGCCCGTCAACCGTCAGCCACATCGCCAAGTTCTGCGGATCGGGCACTTCGTCGCGCGTCACCAGCCACGGGCCGATCTGGCCAAAGTTGTCGCAGCTTTTGCCCTTGGTCCACTGCCCGGCGCGTTCGGTCTGAAACGCGCGTTCCGACACGTCATTTATGACGCAATAACCCGCCACGTGGTTCAGCGCGTCGGCCTCGGTCACATATTTCGCAGGTTTGCCGATCACCACGCCCAACTCCACCTCCCAATCCGTTTTCACCGATCCGCGCGGAATCAGGATCGGATCATTCGGCCCGCAGATCGCGCTGGTCGCTTTCATGAAGATCACCGGCTCGGGTGGCACCTGCAGCCCGGATTCCGCAGCGTGATCGGCATAGTTCAACCCGATGCAGATGAACTTTCCCGTCCCCGCCACGCAAGGCCCGATGCGCGGATTTCCCGGCACCAGCGGCAGGGTTTCGGGATCGATCTTCAGCGTGTCAAGCCGCGTCAGGACATCTCCCGCCACATCTGCGATCACGCCCGAAAGATCACGGATGCGCCCCGCCCCATCCAGTACCCCCGGTTTTTCCAGCCCCGCCGGACCATAGCGCAGCAATTTCATCGGATCGCCCCCCCGCGTTCAACATCGACCGCATTTGCACATGCCCCCGTCCGATTGCCAAGAGGGCTATGCGTCACGCGACCACAGGCAGCCCCGCCGCGCGGCGAAATGCTTCGTGCCGCACATCCACCTCTTGCCCGGCAAAGATGTCGGCCGCATCGGTGCACAGCCATGCAATTGCATGCGCTGCATCATCCGGTGCCGCCAGACTTTCACGCGGGATTTTGCTGACGGGGTTGATTCCGCTGGCCCGGATCGTGCCTTGCATGTCGGTATCCACGACGCCGGGCGCAAAGCCAAAGATGCGAATACCCTTGTCGCCAAATTCCTCATGCACAGCGCGAGTCACCATCGCGAGGCCCGCCTTGCCCGCGCAATACGCACTCCACCCCTCCATCGGGCGATGGGCAGCACCCGATGACAGGTTGATGATCGTACCACCGTTGGGCATCCCCCTGATCGCGCATTGGACCACATGAAACGCCGCCACCAGATTGACCGCGATATTGTGCGCCCAGTCGTCGAACGCCACCGCATCGATCCGTCCGATGGGGGTGATGATGCCGGCGTTGTTGACCACCGCGTCAAAGCCCTGCGCCATCAGACCCTCCATCGCCGCGCGGTCTGTCACATCGGCCACGATGCCGCGCGCCGCGGCACCCGCCGCCTGCGCCCCTGCCGCTGTGCGCGCGGTATAGGTCACATCCGCCCCTGCACGCACCAGATGCTGCACCGCCGCCAGCCCGATGCCCCGGCTGCCACCCGTGACCAGAACCCGGTTGCCTGCCAGATTGATTGTCATATCACCTCCGATGCCCCGCCTTTTGCTGCCGAAGCCTCGGCCAGATCCAGCATCCGCTGCAAGACTGCCCCGCGCGCGAAGGTCGGTTCCGCCACACCTGTGCCCCGGATCGCCGCGATAAACCGTTCATAGATCGTCGGCAACACCGGGGCCTCGACATCGTACCATGTCGCTGTTTCCAGATCGGGCGCAAGGCATGCGCGCAGGCGGCTGATCCCCTTTTCGAACCCCACCTCCAACCCGCCCGCATGGCCATAAATCCGCAACCGCAAATCGTTCAGATGCCCACTGGCAAACCGGGTCGCGGCCACCGTGCCAAGCGCGCCGTTGGCCAGAACCACCTGCATCGTGGCGCTATCGTTGGCATCCAGCACATGGTCGCCGATCCGGCCACCCGGTGCCTTGTCGAACGTCGCAAGGCGGCATGAAATTTCGCGCACATCCTGCCCCGCGATAAAGGTCGCGTAGTCCAGAATGTGAATGCCCACATCCCCCAGTACGCCCTTCGACCCGTGCGCCGATGACAGCCGCCACAGCCATTGCGACTGTTCGCGCCATTCGCCCCATGCTGCTTGCGTCAGCCAGCTTTGCAGATAGCTCGCCTCGAAATGCCGCACGGTACCAATCGCGCCGTCGCGCACCATCACGGCGGCCTTTTGCATGGCCGCGACGTTGCGATAGCTGAGGTTGACCATGTTCACAACGCCTGCCGCCGCCGCCGCATCCACCATCGCCTGTGCGTCGGCATAAGATGTCGCCAGCGGCTTTTCACACAGCACATGCTTGCCCGCCGCCAGCAGCGGCATGGTGCTGGGGAAATGCACAGGGTCTGGCGTCACGTTCGTGGTGGCATCAAACTGCCCCCAGGCCAGCGCATCAGCCACCGATGCAAAACCATGCGCGATGCCATGCTTTGCGCAAAACGCGCCCAACGGTTCGGGCCGGGTATCCACGCCTGCCACCAGTGCCACGCCGTCAATCGCGGCAAACGCCTCGACATGATTGGCGGCCATGCCACCCGTGCCGACGATCAACAGCCGGATCGGCATCAGCGGAATCCTTCTTCGCCATCATGATGCAGGCGGGGGCCGCGTTCCAAAATCGGCTCCAGCGCCTGATCGACCGGGCGATTGGGGGCGGCATGCGGGTTCGCAATGCGCGGGGCCGGGTTGAACGCCCATTTCACCCCATTCACAATCACCCTTTGCACATTGGCATCGTGGTAGGTCGGATAGGTTTCATGCCCCGGGCGGAAGTAAAAGATCGACCCTGCACCCCGTTTGTAGGTCAGGCCCGACCGGAACACCTCGCCGCCCTGAAACCAGCTGACAAACACGGTTTCCATCGGATCGGGCACGCCAAAGGGTTCGCCATACATCTCTTCGGTTTCCAGTTCGAAATGGTCAGGCAACCCGGCTGCGATAGGATGGCTGCGCGAGGTGACCCACAGGCGTTCACGCTCGCCCGCCTCGCGCCACGACAGGTTGCAGGGTGCACCCATCAGCCGCTTGAAGGGTTTGGAGAAATGCGCCGAATGCAGAAAGATGATCCCCATGCCGCTCCAGACCGCATCGCAGACACGGTTCACCGCTGCGTCGGCCACATCGCCATGCGCCGCGTGCCCCCACCAGATCAGCACATCGGTCTGCGCCAGCTTCGCGTCCGTCAGCCCATGTTCCGGGTCTTGCAGAGTCACGGTTGTGGCTTGCACACCTGCCTCGCGGTTCAGCGCATCGGCAATCGCTGTGTGCATCCCGTGGGGGTAGATGCCCGCCACCACCTTGTTTTTCTGTTCATGGACATTTTCACCCCAAACCGTGACGCGGATCATCGCACCCCCCTGTCAAAGCGCTTTGGATCAAAGGTTAGCAGAACACTGGATGCGCGAAAAGGGTTTAAGGCCGTGAGTAGGGCCGTGGCGGTTGTCCGGGAGACAGGGTGGAAAACGCGTTCGCAGGCAGGGCTTGCCAGTCGTCCGTGCTGCCATCCGGCCAGATCACCCGTACCTCGGCCGTTGCTGCATCACCAAGCCCAAAGTGCAGCCAGCCCACCTGCCCGCTGGCGTGGCCACCGCCCAGCGTGATCTCGCGCCGCGTTACCTGATCGGCGCGCCGCACTTCGACCCAGGCGCCGATGGCATCGCGGTTCGCCCCCGGTTGTTGCAGGCGCACCCCGGCCCAAGCCTGCGGATCGGGCGTCACGTTGCGCCATAGTTGCGCTGGTTCCCACCGGTTCACGACCACAAGGTCAAGCAACCCGTCCATGTTTAAATCCGCCAGCGCCGCCCCGCGCGATGTTGCAACCGAGGCCACGCCCGCAAGATCGCCCGCCTCGATGAAGGTGCCATCCGGCGTTTGCAGCAGCAGGTTATTCGGGTCGGCCTGCGCGAAATCGGGCATTTGCGACACATTGCCCTTTGCGATGAACAAATCGGCCCGCCCGTCATTGTTCACATCGTCAAACTGCGCGTGCCAAGCCGTGCTGGGAAAAAGATCTGTGCCTGTATAGGGCCGGTGCGCCGTGATCCCGCGTGCAAAGGCCACATCGGCAAAGCGTGGCAAGGGCGGGCCTGCATCCGGCTGGGTCAGGGTCTGAAACTTGTTGTCGGCCATGCTGGTCAAAAAGTAATCGGGGTAGCCGTCGCCTGTCACGTCATGGCTGGCAATCCCCATCCCCCAGACCCGCAGCCGTTGCCAGCCTTCGGCCTCGGTATACAGCGCAGGGGCCTCACCGGGTGGCATGCGCCACATCTGTTCCTGTCCGCCCCGGTAATATTCGCGGTCATTGGACACGCGCAAGGCAGGCGTGCCAGACCGATCCCAGTCGGTGAACAGCATCGACAGGGCACAAAAGCTGGGTGTCAGGGGTAAGGGCGGGGCGAACCCATCACCTGATGGGCGATGCAGCCAGTTGTCGGTGCATGACCCCCAAGGAAAGTCTTCCTCATCCCGATCCAGATAATTGCCGATCGCGATTGTCGGCCACGTCGCCCCCGCCTCCCAGGTGGCGGCAAAGGCCGTTGACCATGCATCCCCGCCATCAAAGCCCCAATCGGCGTTGGCAGAGGCAAAACGGCAATAGCCGAGCCCGCGCATCAAATGGTTTTCGCCCACGCGCAACAAGGCAACATCGATGATCCCGTCACCGTCCACATCCAGCGGATAAGCCCCTGTCACCGCGTCCATTTCCAACCCGCTGGCCGCAGCCTGAAACGCAAGCGCGCCACCTTGCGCGCCGACGTTGCGATAAAAGGTTGCCGGCGCCTCGCCCCCGGCCAGCAGCATGTCCTGAAATCCATCGGCATTGCAGTCAAACACCGCAACACCGCCACCGACAAAGTACTGCCAGTCGCCCGCGTAAACGGATGTGATACCAGCCGCAGCGCCGTCGTCGGCAAATTGCGGGATCACCATATCGTCCGCCCGGGCCGCCGTTGCCATCAGCACAAAAACCAGCATCCGCATCGTCATATCCTTGTTTGCAACCCGGCCGCAAAGGCCCCGACGCAACGTCCCTGCGCCAACCCGCGTTCAATCGCCGCGCGAAAGTGGATACCGCCATAAAGGCGCGAAAGGGCGGCCTCATCCGCCGCCGCGTGAAAGCTTGCAAATGACCGCGCAGGCATTCCCTCATCGACATGCGTGTCATCGTCAAACGCGAAATGTTCGCCCCAGATCGCCGTCAGAACCACCGCCGCTGCCGCCGATTGCGTGCTGTGCCCGCTGGGGTATTCGGGGAAGGGTGGCGTGTTCAGCAGGGGTTCAAACTTTGGGTCGATAAAGCGGCGGATGTAGGTAACGGGGCGCAGCAAGTCATAGGTATATTTGCTGGCCCAGCAGGCGATGAACGCGTCTGCCACCGCGATGCCAAGGCGTGCCAGCACATCGACATGCTGCACCAGATCGGCACCTTCATCGTCCAGAGCGCGAAGCGCAATATGCATCCAGTGACCGGGCGGCGTGGGCGACAGCATGGCATCATCCGACCAAAACCGCGCAATGCGTTTCTGATCATCGGTCAGCCCTTTCACCGTGTCATAGACTTCGCGCGCTTCGGCAAAAAAGGCCGATGATGGGTCCTCGCTGTAGTCTGGCGGGGGTGGCAGGCCGCAGGCATCGCCAGCGGGCATTGCAAAGGGGCGGTTCCGGCCCCACAGCGGCAGCAACGGGAATTGCTGCTGGGCGACACGCGATGTGGGCACCCATGCGGCCGGTGTGTTGCCCAAGGCATAGCTGAGCGGGAAGCCCATGTTTTCCACGACGGCGCCACCATCAGACTGCGACCATGCAAGGATATGGGCCGCAACCGACCGGCCATGCGCCACCGACTGTGCGACCAGATCGGGTGCAACGCCTGTGGCCTGCCGCAAGGCCCCTTTGTCCGTCATAGCCTGCATCGCGCGCTGCCCCGTCGGCCCGGTATTGCCGAACATCGCCTGCACAACCACGGCCATCGCCGCATGAAGCGCCACCCCGCGGTCCACCGCGATGGCAGACTGCGGCAGCGGTATCAGGTCATGCACCTGCCCGGTAAGGCTGCGCAACGCCGTGCCCGTGCTGGCCACAACCTCATATGCCGTGATCCCGATATAGGCCAAGGCCCGGCTGGCAACCGGGGGCGAATAGGTTGGCGTATGGCGCACCAGTTCAAGGATCAGGCGATACCACCGCTGCACCACGGCCTGCGGCGTTGGGCGCGCGTCATCGGCCCATGTGGCCAAAGGTGCCGCACCCAGCACAGCCGCCAATCCCGCCACCACCTGCCGCCGCGTGCGCCGCATCATCGCCTCCATCACCCGATGGCGGCAAATGACCACAGATACCGGACCCGGCGCAAGCCGTCAGATCACACGATCCCGCCACCGGCGCCTGTCACCATTGGCCGCTGCGCTGCAACCCGTGCACGGTATCCGGCCACACGGTACGTGCCCACCGGATCGATTGCTCCGCCCGCCTGCACGCGCGCCATGGCGAGGATTGGTTCCACATCGGTGCGAAACCCGGCCTTCAGCGTCTGCGCCGCCATCAGCGCGTCGCTATCATCCTGAAACCCCGCCAGTGCCACCCTATCCACCAGCAGGGCCTGCGCATAGGCGCGGCGCACCTCGTTCGCCGATGACATCAGGCTTTCGATGGGATCGGTCACGTTATGTGACTGATCCAGCATGTGGGCAGGGTTGAACCCCGGCTTGCCTTCGGCATCGACCAGTTCGTTGAACACCAGAAATAGACGGAATGGGTCAATCGACCCTGCATCCAGATCGTCATCGCCATATTTGCTGTCGTTGAAATGAAAGCCACCCAGTTTGCCAAACTGGATCAGCCGCGCCACGATCATTTCGATATTCACATTCGGCGCATGATGGCCAAGGTCGACAAGGCACTGGGCCTGCGGGCCGAGTTCCGTCGCGATCAGATAGTTCGTGCCCCAATCCTGCACGACGGTCGAATAGAACGCAGGTTCGTACATCTTGTGTTCACTGAACAGGCGCCAATCTGCGGGAAGGGCTGCATAAATCGCTTTCATCGCGTCCAGATACCGTTCGAACTGCCGGGTGAAATGCGTCTGACCCGGAAAGTTCGACCCGTCGCCGATCCATACCGTCAGCGCCTTTGACCCCAACTGCGCACCGAGTTCGATACACGCGATATTGTGATCGACCGCCTGCTGCCGCGTGGCCGCATCGGCATGCGAAAGCGAGCCGAATTTATAACTGTGCGGTTGGCGCGGCTGATCCTGAAAGGTATTGGAATTCATCGCATCAAAGCCAAGACCAACCTCCGCCGCCTTGCCCAGCAGATCGCCCGCCGGGGCCATGTCCCACGGGATATGCAGCGACACGGTCGGCGTCGCACGCGTCAACTGCTGGATCACGCCGCAATCATCCAGCTTGTCAAAGATATGGCGGGGCTCACCTTCCCCCGGAAAGCGCGCAAACCGCGTGCCCCCCGTGCCGACGCCCCATGACGGCACGGCCACGCCGTAAGCCGCGACCTTGGCCGTGACGGCAGCGATATCGATGCCGCGCCGGGCCAATTGCGCGCCCAAGGCGGCATAGTCATCCTGCAGCGCGCGGTCGCGCTTTGCGTTTTCGGCCGAGACGATGGATTGGTCGATCATGGCGTTCCCCTTAGCGCGTAAAGGCCTGCACGTTGCCTGCGTCCACGTTGATGATGTTCCCCGTCGATTTTGACGATGCATCTGACGCTAGGAAATATGCGGCCTCGGCAATGTCTTGCGGGAACACTGACCGTTTCAGCATGGACCGCTCGCGATACATCTCCTCCAGCCCGTCCTTATCGGTTTTATAGGTCGAAGCGCGCTGCGTCAGCCATTCGCCTGACCAGATTTTCGATCCACGCAGTACGGCGTCGGGGTTGACCACGTTCACGCGAATACCCGCCTCGGCCCCCTCCAGCGCAAGGCAGCGCGCAAGGTGAATTTCTGCCGCCTTTGCCGTGCAATAGGCCGCCGCATTCGGCGACGCCGCAAGCCCGTTCTTGGACGCGATGAATACCACCGCCCCGCCGATCCCTTGCGCCCGCATCACCTTGAACGCTTCACGCGACACAAGGAAGTACCCCGTTGACAGGATATCCATGTTCTTGTTCCACAGCGCCAGCGTCGTTTCCTCAATCGGGGCCGATGACGCGATGCCGGCGTTCGATACCAGAATATCCACGCCGCCGAATTCCACCGCCATCTGCGCGTAAGCGGCAATCACAGCCTGTTCGTCCGTGACATTCATGACCACCGTCCGCACTACGTCGCGGCCATAGCGCGCCGCCAGATCATCGCCAGTGGCCATCAGTGCCGCGCCATCAATATCGGCCAGCATCACGCACGCGCCTTCCGCCAGATAGCGTTCTGTCGTGGCCGATCCGATACCGCCAGCGCCACCTGTCACCAGTGCCACGCGCCCGGCCAGCGATTTCGGGCGCGGCATGCGCTGCAGTTTCGCCTCTTCCAGCAGCCAGTATTCGATATCGAACGCCTCTTGTTCGGGCAGTCCGCAATATTCCGACACCGCACTCGCCCCGCGCATCACGTTGATCGCGTTGATGTAGAACTCGGCCGATATGCGCGCTGTCGTCTTGTCCTTGGCAAAGGTCATCATGCCAACGCCCGGCACCAGATAGACCACCGCATTGGGGTCGCGCAGGGGGGGCGAATTGTCATGCTTGCAGCGCGCGTAGTAGGCTGCATAATCATCGCGGTAGGCCGCCACCTGTGCAGGAAGACCTGCCAGAACTGCATCGACATTCCCCAACGCAGGGTCGAATTCCACCACCAGCGGGCGGATTTTCGTGCGCAGGAAATGGTCAGGGCAGGACGTGCCAAGGGCGGCGAGCGGGGCCATTCCCTTGGCATTCACAAATTCCAGCACCGCATCGCTGTCATCAAAATGCCCCACCATATGCTGCTGACCCGACACCATGCCCCGTATGGCAGGCATCAGCCGCGCGGCTATGGCGCGGCGTTCCACCGGCGGCAGGCTGACATGCGCTGCCCCCCCGAACGCAGGCTTGTCTGTCGTCTGCGCGGTAAACCAATCCATCGCCTTTTGGATGATATCCAGCGTCAGCGCATAGCAGGCCTTGGCATCATCATCCCAGGTGAACAGCCCGTGCGATTCCAGCACGACACCCTTGGCATCGGGATGATCCAGACAGTACTTCTCCAACCACAGGCCCAGTTCAAAGCCGGGCCTTTTCCACGGCAACCAGCCGATCGCATCGCCAAAGATTTCCGCCGTCAGCGCGCGGGAATTCTTGGCCGCCGCAATCGCAATGATCGAATCCGGGTGCATATGATCGACATGTTTGCGCGGCACATACGCATGAAGCGGCGTGTCAATCGACGCCGCACGCGAGTTCAGATTGAAGGTGCAATGGGGCAGCAGGCCGACCATTTCATCCTCATGTGCCAGCCCGCGATAGATGCCCTTCAACGCGCACAGCTTGTCCATATACAGCGTGGCAAAACCGTCCATCTTGATGGAACCCACATCGCCGCCGGACCCTTTGACCCACAAAACCTCGACCGGGGCACCTGTCAGGGGGTCCGTTTCTTTCACTTTGGCCGACGTGTTGCCGCCACCGTAATTGGTGATCCGCTTGTCCGACCCCAGAAGGTTCGACCGGTACAGCAGCTTTTCCGCCTCGGTCATCCCATGGGCGCGTACGTCATCCCAATGGTTTTCGAGCCGCGCGGGCGCTGATGTCGACATGCCGTCCTCCCCCCAAACCCACGGCGAGCCGTGTCGCCGCATGGTTCAATTGCTGATCGGACCGCCCGCAAAAGTCAATCATAAACAATCAAGACTGATCGTTTGCAGCTGCAGCATGATCGGAAATGATTTTTTGTTTGACAGAATCCGAATCCGGTCACATCGTCGATACCAAGGGGGACTATTGCATGCACGAAAAGGAACGCCATCGCATCATCTTGTCCGCTGTGCAGGACCGCCCGATGATGACGGTGACCGATCTGTGCAATCTGACCGGCGCGTCCGAGGCGACCATTCGCCGCGACACCGCCACGCTGCACATGCAAAAGCGTCTGCGCCGGGTGCGGGGCGGAGTCGAATCGCTGCACCCGCCGCAATTTGTCGGGCTGGCGGGGCGTCCCTATTCGGTGAACGAGGCGATCAACGCTGCCCAGAAGCAGGCCATCGCGCGGGCCGCAGTGGAATTGTGCGAGGATGGCGATTCGATCATCATCAACGGCGGGACAACGACGTTTCAGATGGTGCATCCACTGGCCAACCGCCGCCTGCAGGTGTTCACCAACTCATTCCCGATTGCCGAACATCTGTTAAAGCATTCCAAGAATACCATCACGCTGGCAGGTGGGACGATCTACCGCGAACAGAACATCATCCTGTCGCCGTTCGATAACGATGTGACGCGCAATGTCTATGCCAAACGCATGTTCATGGGTGCGCATGGCCTCGCCCCGATTGGCCTGATGGAAGGCGACCCGCTGCTGGTGCAGGCCGAACAGAAGCTGATCGGGCAAGCGGACGAGTTGATCGTGCTGGTCGACAGTTCGAAATTCGCTAGCCGATCATCGCTGGTGCTGTGCCCCTTAAACCGGATTGATGCCGTCATCACTGACGATGGCATCCCCGACAAGGCCGCCGCAATGCTGGAGGCCGCCGAAGTGACACTGATCGTAACAACCCCAAGAACCGCCCAATCCGAAGGGGCGGCATCCTGAACGACCGTTCGAAAACACGACATTCCAGGGAGGAAACCATGCGTGTGATGAATACAATCCTGACGACAGCGGCGATGGCCGTTGCGATGGCTGCGACCAGTGCAAGTGCCGAAACCGTGCGCATCGCATTGGTAGTCAAGGCGCAGGGCATCGGCTTTTTCGAGGCCGCCGCTAAAGGAGCTGAAGAAGCCGCCGCCGAACTGGGCGATGTGGAAATCATCTATACTGGCCCGACCGACACCACTGCCGAGGGTCAGATCGAGGTGATCAACAGCCTGATCGCGCAGGGCGTCGATGCCATTGCGATTTCCGCCAATGATCCCGATGCCCTTGTGCCCGCACTGCAAAAGGCGATGGAACGTGGCATCACGGTCATCTCGTGGGATTCCGGCGTGGCCGAGGGGGGGCGTCAGATGCACCTCAACCCGTCGTCGACCGAATTGATCGGCAACACAATCATCAAGCTTGCCGCCGACCACATGCCCGACGGCGGTGATGTGGCGATCCTGTCGGCCACGGCAACCGCGACCAACCAGAACGCCTGGATTGCCGCAGCCGAAGCCGTGCTGCCAAATTATCCCGGCATCAACCTTGTTGCGACCGTTTATGGCGACGACCTGTCGGACAAATCCTATCGCGAAGCGCAGGGGTTGATGACCACCTATCCCGACCTCAAGGCGATCATCGCGCCGACGACCGTGGGCATCCTTGCCGCCTGTCAGGCCGTGACAGATGCGGGCAAGATCGGGCAGATCAACGTGACCGGTCTTGGCCTGCCGTCCGAAATGGCGGGTTGCGTCGAGTCGGGCGCGACCCAGTCCTTTGCGATCTGGAACCCGATCGACCTTGGTTATGCCGC
>JANNKX010000199.1:0-10464 GCA_031396505.1 Rhodobacterales bacterium | reverse complement strand
GGCAGGGCGTGGTGAATAACATCCTCGTGTGGTTCGGCATCGTCGCCGACGCAGAACGGCTTGAGATGATCAACAACCTGATGGGCACCATCATCGCGATGACCCATATCCTGCTGCCTTTCATGATCCTGCCGCTGTTTTCCGTGATGAAACCGATCCCGCCCAGCTATGTGCGCGCCGCGCGCAGCCTTGGCGCCACGTCTTGGACTGCATTCCGCCGCGTGTATCTGCCGCAAACCATTCCCGGCATCGGGGCAGGAGGGCTGCTCGTCTTCATCCTGTCGGTCGGCTATTACATCACGCCCGCCCTTGTAGGTGGCGCATCGGGGCAGTTGATCTCCAACCTGATCGCCTTCCATGTAAACAAATCCAGCAACTGGTCACTGGCCGCCGCATTGGCCAGCCTGCTGCTGCTGGCGATCCTCCTGCTCTACTGGCTGTATGACAAGCTGGTCGGCATCGACAAACTGAAACTCGGGTAGGGGGCATCATGGCACTTCCAATCTATGCCTCGCCGCTGGAACGCGTCTGGTATTACACCTTTCGCCTGATCTGCGCCCTGATCTTTCTGTTCCTCATCGCCCCCATCATCATCGTGATCCCGTTGTCGTTTAACGCCGAACCCTACTTTACCTTTACCGAAAAGATGCTGGCCCTTGATCCGACGGGCTATTCCCTGCGCTGGTATGACCTTTTGCTGACCTTCCCCAATGTTCCCACGGACGTGCCGCGCGATGGCGCATGGTGGGGCACTGTCTGGCGCGAGGCCGCATGGGTGAACGCCGCCAAGAACTCCATCATCGTCGGCTTTTTTGCCACCATCATCGCCACCGGGCTTGGTACGCTGGCGGCCCTTGGTCTGTCGCGTCCCGAAATGCCTTACCGCCGCGCGATCATGGCGATCCTGATCTCGCCGATGATCGTGCCGCTAATCATCGTCACGCTTGGGCTGTTCTTCTTTTACTCGGCGATCGAGGTCAATAAATGGGGCGTGCCCTACCTTGGCGTCATCATGGCGCATGCCACACTTGGCATTCCCTTTGTGATCATCACCGTCACGGCCACGCTGTCGGGGTTCGACCATTCCCTGACGCGGGCGGCTGCCAGCCTTGGGGCCAACCCGCGCACCACGTTTTTTAAGGTGATCATGCCGCTGATCACGCCGGGCATGGTTTCGGGCGCGCTGTTTGCCTTTGTGACCTCGTTTGACGAGGTGGTCGTGGTGCTGTTTGTCGGCGCACCCAACGAACAGACCATCCCCCGCCAGATGTGGAACGGCATCCGCGAGGCGATCAGCCCGGCGATCCTGTCGGTCGCGACCCTGCTGGTGATCGTGTCGATCTGCCTTCTGGCCACGGTGGAACTGCTGCGCCGCCGGTCCGAACGCCTGCGCGGCGTGACGCCCGCATGATGCATAAGATGGGCAATTTGCCCATCTTATGAACAGTGCAGAAACGTTACTGAAATGTTAAAGTCACCCTGTTTTCGGGCATTTTTCCGTTGATTTTATTGAATAATCCTGAAAATTGACAGCCGTCAATTTCGTCATGGCAAGATCTGCAACCAGCCCCAGATCGTGCCAATCGACAGGGCCGTCGCAATCAATACCGCCGACGCATTCACCCGTTTCGCCACCCCGTAAAGATTGGCAAACATATAGGCATTCACCCCCGGCGCCATGCTCGCCGTCATCACCACCGACCGCAGCGCATCGCGGTCCAGATCGAACACGAACTGCCCCAGCCCATAGGCCATCGCCGGATGCAGGATCAGGCTGATGCCGCAGATCATCGCGATGGTCGCGCGGTCGCCTTCGGGGCGATACCGCAGCAGTACGCCGCCAAGCCCGAACAATGCCGCCGGGATCGCCGCCGATGCCATCAGGTTCACCCCCGCCATCGCCACGCCCGGAAACGGCAGCCCTGACAGGTTCACCGCAAATCCGCAGACGATGCCGATCACCAAGGGTTGGCTGATAATCGCGCGCCCAACCTGCCAGCCCAGTTTGCGCGCCGACACCCCCATGCCGCGTGATCGCACGACTTCCATCGCGATGATGCCCACGGCATAGAAAAACGGCGCATGGATCGAGATGATCGCGAAATTCCCCGCCAGCGCTGCCGCGCCATAGGCCCGTTCGGTGATCGGCACGCCCAAAAGCAGCGAATTGGAAAACAGACAGGCAAACCCGATGGCCACCGCATCCTCCAACGGGCGTTTGAAAATCACCCGTGCGCCTGCGAACCCCGCCACAAACCCGCACAGTGCTGCAATGTAAAACGACAGCATCAGCCCCGGATCATACGCCACACTCAGATCCAGTGTGGCAACCGACCTGAACAGCAGGCATGGCAGCGCGAAGGATTGGGCAAATCGCATCACCCCGTCGACTGCCGCATCGTCAAACAGTTTCGCCCGCGCCATCACATAGCCAAACCCGATCACCAGAAACACCGGCAGGATCACATCCAGAAGCGCGCTCAATCCGGATACGCGATGACAAGGCCATCATAGGCGGGTACCACTGTTTCGGGCAGTTCGGCCACCAGTTCGGCATAGTCCAGATCGATGTGCATGTTGGTCAGCACCGCACGGGCCGGGGCCATCTTTGCAATCCATTCCAGCGCTTGTGCCAGATGAATATGCGTTGGATGCGGTTTTCTGCGCAGCGCATCCAGCACCCAGCAGTCAAGCCCCGCCAGATGCTGCCAGCTTTCCGGCGGCAGGGCGACGACATCTGGCAGATAGGCCAAGGGGCCGATGCGAAACCCAAGCGCATCCATCGACCCGTGTTCGGCGCGGAACGGCACCAGTGCAACCTCGCCCCCCGCCCCTGCAATCCGTACCTCGCCGTCAATCGTGTGCAGATCAAGGATCGGCGGATAGGGCGACCCTTCGGGCTGCGTGAAGGCATAACCGAACCGCGACAGCAGCGCCTCTTGCGTTGGCCCATCGGCCCATACGGGAATGCGGGCGCGCATGTTGAACACGATCTGGCGCAGGTCATCAATGCCGTGCATGTGGTCGGCGTGGCTGTGGGTATAGATCACCGCATCAAGGCGGCCAACGCCCGCATCCAGCAGTTGTTCACGCATGTCGGGCGAGGTGTCGATCAGAACGCGGGTCGTCCCATCCGGCCCGTCACGTTCGACCAGCATCGAACACCGGCGGCGGCGGTTCTTTGGATTGGTCGGATCACAAGCGCCCCAATCGCCGCCCAGACGTGGCACGCCGCCCGATGATCCACAGCCCAGAATGGTAAAGCGCAATCCCATCAGGCAGCCACCCGCGCGCGGGTGAACAGGCGGTCAAAATTGGCGGTGGTCTGCGCGGCAAAGGCGGCCTCGGTCATGCCATAGACTTGCGCGCCTGCGCGTGCCGTGAACGCGGTATAGGCCGGTTCATTGCGCCTGCCGCGATAGGGCGGCGGCGCTAGATAGGGGCTGTCGGTTTCCAGCAGGATACGGTCGATGGGCGCCGCCGCGAAAATTGCGCGCAAATCGCCCGACTTCGGAAAGGCCGCAATGCCCGACATCGACAGGTAGAACCCCAATTCCAACGCGGTGCGGGCAAGCCCCGCGCCACTGGAAAAGCAATGCATGACACAAGCGTAGGGTTTCACCTTGAACCCCTCGGCCAGAATGACCGCCATATCGTCATCGGCATCGCGCGCGTGGATGATGAGGGGCAGCCCGGTGTGCTGTGCCGCCTCGATATGAATGCGCAGGCTGGTCTGCTGAATGGCCTTGCTGTCGGCGGTATAGTGGTAATCAAGGCCCGTCTCGCCCAAACCCACGCATTTGTCATGGCCCGCAAGTGCCACCAGTTCGGTCACCGATGTCAGCGGTTCATCGGCGACATGCATCGGATGCGTGCCTGCGGCAAAGAACACGCCCTCATAGGTCGCCGCTATCGCCTGCACGCGGTCAAGATGGCGCAGGCGGGTACAGATGGTGACCATGCGCATGACGCCTGCGGCATGGGCGCGGGCGACGATTTCGGGCAGTTCGGCCGCGAAGTCGGGAAAGTCGAGGTGGCAATGGCTGTCAACCAGTTCCGGCGTCATCTCATCACCCTTGCGGCAAATCTGCCGCCGTCTCATTCATCTTCAACAGCGTATCCAACAGAAGGGCGGCAGGGTCAAGGTTGACGACCCGGCCCCGTCGCGCCCGGATGCCAAGGGTTTGGGCAAGGTCGGCCCAGACGCGGGCTTGCGTCGCTGTCGGCGCAAGGCGGGCCATCAACGCGGCCTCGCCGGGGGCTGCTTCGGGGGCTGCAAACCCGGTCGCACCTCTGCGGGCAAGGCGCGCCAGAAAAAGATCAAGCAGCGTCAGGATCAGATCGAACTGCGCCTCGCGGCCTTTGCCCTGCGCCATGTCGGACAGGGCAATCGCGCGCGACCGATCCAGCCGTGGCAGGGTGGCCATCAGGGCGGTAATGGTCTGATAGATTTTCAGCCCGTCCAGATTGGTCAGCCGAAACGCCTCGCCCACCGATCCGCTGCCAAGTTCGGCAAGGGCCTGCACCTGTTCTGGTGCAACGGCCCCCCCAGCAAGGGTCAGCGCATCGGACAAATCCTGCGGGGCCAGCGGTGACAAGCGCAACTCGCGGCAGCGCGACCGGATCGTCGGCAACAAGCGGTGCGGCTGATGGCTGATGACCAGAAAGGTCACCCCGGCGGGCGGTTCTTCCAGCAGTTTCAGCAGCGCATTCGCCGCCCCCACATTCATCTCATCGGCGGCGTCAATAATCGCCACGCGCCGCCCGCCATCGGCGGCAGACAGCGCAAAGAACGACTTCATCTTGCGCACTTCATCCACGCGGATGTCCTGCGCCAGTGCTGTTTCCTTGTCGTTCGGCCCCCGGCGCAACAGGAACAGGCGCGGCTCGGCCAGTTGGCGCAGGCGGCGCGCAACCGGGTGATCGTCGGGGATATCCAAGGTTGCGGGGGCGGGTGCGGCAAAGAACCCGCCGTCATCGTCGGGCGTCGCCAGCAGAAACCGCGCAATCCGCCAGGCCAGCGTCGCCTTGCCAACGCCGCGCGGGCCTGTAATCAGCCAGCCATGATGCAGCCGGCCCGCGTGAAAGCTGGCCAGAAACGCGGCCTCTGCCGCAGGGTGGCCAAACAGCGCACCCGTTTCACGCGGATGGGGCGCGCCCTCGATGCGGTCGGGTTCGGGCAGGTCGTCAGACATGCACGATACGGCGCACATCGCGGGCGATATCATTCGGCGAGCGCGCCCCGTCGATGATGGCAAAGCGGGGATACGCGGACGCCAGCGCAAGAAACCCGGCCCGCATCGCGACTTGGGTCGCGAGGCCCATATCCTCGAACCGCAGTTCGGTGCCTGCCCGCGCAATTGCGCGCGACAGACCAAGCTTGGGGTCAATGTCGATCAGGATCGTCAGATCAGGTTCAACCCCGATCATCAGGTCATGCAGTGCATCAACGACGCTGCGCAGATTACCGCGTGTGATGCCCTGATATATCCGCGTGCTGTCGGCAAACCGATCGGTGATCACCGTCTCGCCGCGCGCAAGGGCCGGGCGGATGGTCTTTTCCAGATGATCACGCCGCGCGGCGGTGAACAGTAGAATTTCGGTTTCCGGCGACCACCGATCGGGATCACCTTCGAGCACCAGACGGCGGATTTCCTCTGCCCCCGTGCTGCCACCGGGTTCGCGTGTCAGGGTTACCGTGTGCCCCTCGGCGCGCAGCGTTTCGGCCAGCATTCGCGCCTGGGTGGATTTGCCGGACCCGTCAATGCCTTCAAAGCTGATGAAAAGTCCCGCCATCGTCAGGAGGCGTTCGCCTGCACCATGTAGCGCTGCCACAAAACGTGCCCAGCGGTCGTGATGCGCTGCACGAAACCGCCGCGCGCAACATCAGTTTCGGCCATCAGGGGCACCCGCGCATCGGGCAGATCGGGGATGTGGATCACCAGCTCGGCGATCTGCGTGCCTTTGACAATGGGTGCGGCGATGGGCCCCGTGTAGACGACTTCTGCCGTGACCTGATCCTGCACAAGGGCCGGCACAAGGAAACGCGCATCCGTCGCCGCCACCAGGCCAACCGTTGCCGAGCCGCCCATCCAGACTTCGGCTTCGGCGACGCGGGTCTCAGCGGTCACCAGTGTTTTGACGGCAAACTGGCGAAACGCCCAAGCCACAATCTTTTCGGCCTCTTCGGCGCGTGCCGTTTCCGACGACAGGCCGGTGATCACGAAAATGATGCGACGGTCACCCTGAATCGCCGACCCGACAAGGCCATAGCCCGCCTCGGACGTATGGCCTGTTTTCAACCCATCCGCGACCGGCCCGCCTGCGCCAAAATTCAGGCGCAGCAGCGGATTGCGGTTGTTCGCATTCGCCTCGGCCCGGTTCTGGTAGTTGAAGTTGGTTTCCGAAAAGATCGGGTAGTATTGCGGAAATTCTTCGATCAGGCGCCGCGCGATGATACCCAGATCCTTCATGCTCATCCGGTGGCCGGAAGCGGGCCAGCCCGATGAATTGATGAAGGTGGAATTTTCCATTCCGAGCGCCTGTGCGCGGACGGTCATCTGGGCGGCAAACGCCTCTTCCGACCCGGCCAGCCCTTCGGCCACGACAACGCAGGCATCATTGCCCGAATTCACGATGATGCCGTGGATCAGGTCGCTGACCGTGGGGCGATCCTGTTCGTTCAAAAACATCGTCGAGCCGCCCATTTCGCGCGCGCGGGATGACACGGCAAATGTCGTGTCCATCGTGACACGCCCGTCAGCCAACGCTTCAAACAGCATATTGATCGTCATCAGCTTTGACATCGACGCAGGCGGCAGCGGGGTATCGGCATTCTTGTCCATTAATACGGTTTGGGTCGTCATGTCATAGACCCAGGCCGCCGAGGCCGATGTGTCAAAGGCCCGTGCAGGGGTTACAAGCCCGCACAAGGCGAACGCCAGGACGGACAGGCACAATTTCAAAGGCATCATCCGCATCTTGCGTCTTTCCTGATGTTACCGCGATAGCAGATAGGCATCTGCAAAACCCGCACCCTTTACCTTTTGCAACAGCGCGGCCTTGTCGCCGGATCCGGCGGCGATCACGCTCCA
The DNA here is from genome assembly GCA_031396505.1 of Rhodobacterales bacterium. Classification (GTDB taxonomy): domain Bacteria; phylum Pseudomonadota; class Alphaproteobacteria; order Rhodobacterales; family Rhodobacteraceae; genus JAAFHS01. The sequence goes on along the minus strand of JANNKX010000199.1, from coordinate 3,370 downwards.
AAAATCTTTGCCCTGGCTGGATTCCTTGCGGACCGTCGTGGCCACGCCTGCCGCTTTCAACGCTTCGGATGCGCGTGTGGCATTGGCTTCGACGCTGAAAATACCAACCTGAATGCGCACATCACCCGCCGCAGTGGGTGCTGCCGCCGCAGGGGCCGGGGTTGCCCGATCAAGGGCTGCGGCCGCGCCTGCCGCGATATCGGTGCCCTCTTCTGCGGGCGGATCAATCGTTTCGGCGGTATCCAGCGTGGGCGCTGCGATCGACGGGGCGGCTGCAGGTGCCTCTTCCCGGCGCAGGGCGGTGACGCTGATCTGCACCGGTTGCCCGGCAAGGACGCCAAGCGCCTCGGCGGCATCCGATGAGATCTGCAGCTTTGGCCCCGGATTTTCGCGTTCGCGCCGGAACAACGCACCAATCACGAAATTGCCATTGCCCGGATTGCGCAGGATGACGCGTTCAGGGTCGGTCGCATCGGGCGACGCAATCCAGACGCCACCCAGTGAGGGGCGGCCATCCCAAAGTGCGGTGTCGGTGGTCTGAAAAATTTCGGGCGCTTCGACGTCGCGGTCAACAAGGCGGGTCGATCGCGATGCAGGTGCAGCTGCAGCCTCAGGGGGCGGGGCCGTACCTTCGGCTTCTGCGCTATCCGTCGTTCCGGCGGGTTCGCCATCCAGCGACGTGGCTGCGATCGCGTCACCCGTGATCGGGTTCACCCCCTCGACGGCGTCGTCCGCCGCCGCGTCGCCGCGTGCAAAGGGGTTTTGGCCCGGTTCGCATGCTGAAACAGTCATTGCAACGCACGCTGCAAGACCAATGTGCCGGATCACGAAAACCGCCATTGCTGATCGCCCCTAATGTCACGCGCAGTCTCAAATCGCTACGCTTGGTTTGCCCAATCGGGCTGTTTGCCTGCTGTAAACGCAAGTGCCTACGGCGGCAATATATCGGGCAGGGGGGGCGCTGTGAAGGGTGCCGTTTCACCTTTGCGATTTTCCCCCATCGGCCTGTGTTCGGTAAGACTCAGGTTTGCGTTGTCCGTACCCTTGCACTGGCCGTGCGTGCAGGCTATCGGATGTGACTGCAAAACCCGGCCCGCAGTCGCCGGGGGCCAGAAGTGTGCGTTACGTGGGTGATACGGAAGTGTGGCCGAGTGGTTTAAGGCTCTAGTCTTGAAAACTAGCGTAGGGGGAACCCTACCGTGGGTTCGAATCCCACCGCTTCCGCCACCCGCACATCGGGGTTCAGCGTTGTCCAGGTTGAACCGGACCGGTGCCGATTTTCCAGCGGCTTGCGCATAGAGCACCGTGCAGAAGACGGACGGGTACAGAGATGCAGGTGGCGCCGAACATTTGTAAAACATGCGCTTCGGGCTGTGCGATGCCTTTCAGTGTGGCGCGCGATGCGCCATGTGCATGTGTTTCCGGCAGGTTCATTTCCACCTGAGTGCGTTAGCGGTCGGTCGGCCTGATTTGCCACCAGGGTTGCAAAATTACTGTTGACCGGATCGCGTGGCTGTGTTGCGCTCTGCTTGAATATTTGACCGCATGGTCAAGTCTTTTGCCGGGCGCAAAGACCTGGCGGATGGGGAGATCATGATGACAACACCACAAGCATCAGCAGGGGCAAACTTGCGGATCAACGCCCAGCGTCTTTGGGAAAGCCTGATGCAGATGGCGGCCATTGGTCCCGGCGTGGCAGGCGGCAACAACCGCCAGACACTGACGGATGCGGACGGCGAGGGGCGGCATCTGTTTGCGGGCTGGTGCACGGCGGCGGGCATGACGCTGGGCGTGGACACGATGGGCAACATGTTTGCCACGCGGGCGGGAACCGAGGATTTGCCCCCGGTCTACATGGGGTCACATCTGGATACCCAGCCTACGGGTGGCAAGTATGACGGCGTGCTGGGGGTTCTTGGCGCGCTGGAAGTGGTGCGCACGCTGAACGATACCGGGGTGCGGACCAGGCATCCGATTGTGGTGACGAATTGGACAAATGAGGAAGGCGCGCGCTTTGCCCCGGCGATGCTGGCGAGCGGGGTTTTCGCGGGCATTCACACCGAGGATTACGCGAAATCGCGCCGTGACCCGGAGGGCAAGGTGTTTGGTGACGAACTGGCCCGTATCGGCTGGGTCGGGGATGAGGTCGTGGGCGCGCGCAAGATGCACGCGATGCTTGAACTGCACATCGAGCAGGGCCCGATATTGGAGGCTGAGGGAAAGTCGATTGGCGTTGTGACCCACGGGCAGGGGCTGTGGTGGCTCGAGGTGACGCTGACGGGCAAGGACGCCCACACTGGCTCCACGCCGATGAACATGCGGGTGAACGCAGGCCTTGGCATGGCGCGGGTGGTGGAACGGGTGCATCAGATCGCGATGGGGCATCAACCCGGCGCGGTCGGCACGGTGGGGCAGATGAATGTGTTCCCGAATTCGCGCAATGTGATCCCCGGGCGCGTGGTGTTCACGGTGGATATCCGGTCGCCCGATCAAGGCAAGCTGGATGCGATGCGCGGCGAGGTGGAGCGCGCCGTGGCGGCGGTGGCGGCGGAACTGGGGCTGGGGTGTGCGATCGAAGCGGTTGGGCATTTTGACCCGGTGACGTTTGATGCGGGGCTGGTTGGCTTGGTGCGGGGTGCTGCGGAGCGGGTGGGGTATTCGCATATGGATATCATCAGCGGTGCCGGCCATGATGCCTGCTGGATCAACCGGGTGGCACCCACGGTGATGGTGATGTGCCCCTGTGTGGGGGGGCTTTCGCATAATGAGGCGGAGGAGATCTCAGTGGAGTGGGCGGCGGCGGGGACGGATGTTCTGCTGCACGCGGTGCTGGATGTGGCGGGGGTGGTGGGGTGAAGGTTCGATGTCGTGGAGGTAGAAGTTGAGCAGTGGCCCGATAAACAAATTTGAAGAATATCTGGTGGTGGCTTTTGTGTTTCTTGCATTCACTGCAATCCTAACTCTACCTGTTCAAGCTGTGGTAGAGTGCTTCCAGTGGCTCCAAACAGGTGAGTGGCCAGGCTACACCTTGTCCAGCTTTCTGCCGGTCGACACCCTAATGTGGGTTTATGGTGATGCTACAGATTGGATCGGACTTAGAAAGCTTGTTTCAGGCGCAATTCAGTATTGGGTTAGTATTCCGATATCAATCGGAGGATTCGTAGCCCTTATGCTTGCCAACGCATTCAAAGGAATTTGATTATGACCACAATCATCAAAAACGGCACCATCGTCACGGCTGATCTCACCTACCCCGCCGACATCGCCATCGACCACGGCAAAATCACCGCCATAGGCCCGAACCTCAAGGGCGATACCACGCTGGATGCCTCGGGCTGTTATGTCATGCCCGGCGGGATTGATCCGCATA
>JANNKX010000182.1:0-23544 GCA_031396505.1 Rhodobacterales bacterium | reverse complement strand
CGCCTGCAGGATGCGTTGCGCCGCCTGACGGGGGCGGATCGGCCTGACGAGTGGTTCGGCTGGATGCTGTGGCAAGAGGCGCATCCAGAGTTGATCCCGGATCCAAGCTATGCGGGTTTCATGCGCGATCGACATCTGCGGATCGACCCCAATTTCGACGTGTTCTTCAAGCCGGAGTATATGCGCCGCGACCGGATGGGCATCCGGATCGAGGAGATTGCCTGGGGTGGCGTGGTCAAGGATGGCATTCCGTCGTTGGATAACCCCGCGATGATTGCGGCGAATGATGCCGACTACATGCGCAGTGATGATCTGGTGTTTGGTGTGTCGATCAACGGCGATGTGCGGGCGTACCCGCTGCGGATCATGGGTTGGCACGAGATGTTCAACGATGTGATTGGCGATGTGCCTGTGGCGCTGGCCTATTGCACGCTGTGCGGGGCGGGGATCTTGTACGACACCAAGGTTGCGGGGCGGGCAAAACCGTTGATCTTTGGGTCATCGGGTTTTTTGTACCGGTCCAACAAGTTGATGTTTGATCGCGCGACGCATTCGCTGTGGAACCAGTTCACGGGCAAGCCCGTGGCGGGCAGGCTGGCGGATAGCGGGATCACGCTGACGCAGCGCCCGGTGGTGATTACGTCATGGGAGGACTGGCGCGCGGCCAATCCGGGGACGACGATCCTGAGCCTTGAGACGGGGTTTCGGCGGGATTACGGGGCGGGCGTGGTTTACAACGAATACTTTGCCTCGCCCGATCTGATGTTCCCGGCATTGGCCGATCAGGGGCGGCAGCGGCAGAAGGACTATGTGTTCGGCATCCAGCAGTTTGGCGCGGCAAAGGCCTGGCCGATTGACGCGTTCGCGCGGCGACCCGTGATCAACGATGCGGTGGGCGATGTGACGGTCGTGGTGATTGGCGACGCCGACACGCGTTCTGCGCGGGCGTATGAGCGGCAGGGGCTGGAATTCGCCCGCCGGGATGGCGCGCTGATCAGCGGGGATGGGGCGGCCTGGACGATGGGTGAAGATGCGCTGGTGGCGGGTGATGGCAGGCGTCTGGCGCGTGTGGCGGGGCATGTGGCCTACTGGTTTGCGTGGGACGGATATCTGGGCGATGCGGCCGAGCTTTATGCACCATAGTATGACGGTTGCGCGCTGACCAACCACGCGGGCGCGTGATCAGATCGAGGCCTTTCTCATCGCGCCCCGCAATTTGGGGGCAGGTGCAGATACCCATAGGGCGACCAATCGGGGGACACGGGCCGTTCAGCGCCGAAAGGCCTGCATCTGCAAGACAGCATCGCAGTACTGACCGTCGTAGGTGCCGATCCAGATGTCGAGGTACCCATCTGCAGGGCGCGTGAGCACGATCTTGGGGTCTTGGTTTCCGTTGTCGTCGTCGTCGTAGTACCAGTTGACCGAAGCCGTGTTGATCAGCAGTGCCGCGTCACAATTGCTTTGAACAGCGATCACAAGCTGGTTTCCCGCCATCCCGCTGAGTGCGAAAGTGAAGTCAGGTGCCGTGGGGAAGTATCCGGCCCCACGGTCCGTTCCCGGCTGCACATTCGGGCAGTTCCAGATGTAATTGTCACCCCCCGCCGTCACACTGTAGGAAACGCCATTGCGGAGTTGCGCACCACTTATATTGCCACCTGCGCCGCTTTGGTTGTAGTCGGGGCAGGCCGCCGCCGATGAGGCAAAGCCAAGGCCTATAAAAAGACAGGCCAGAATCTTTTTCATGATCAAATTCCCCCAATCAGTTTTGTTATGATGGATCAGCATAGGCGAAGTCTTGCCGATCAGGGAAGCTGGATTTTTCGCCAGTTTCGATGCGAATGTAGGACCCCTGATGGGGTGTGAAGCGGGGATTTACATGGGCATTTTGTCAGGAAATCGGCCCTGAGGGCCTGTCTGGCGCAAGACCCGATACCGCGTGGAACCGCAAATGCATGGGGCGATGGCAAGGCCGTGTTTGCACGGAAACGAAAACGGCCGCCCGGAAGGACGGCCGTTTCCTGAAATTGGTGCCCAGAAGAGGACTCGAACCTCCACGCCTTGCAGCGCTGGTACCTGAAACCAGTGCGTCTACCAATTCCGCCATCTGGGCATGGCTGGGTGATTAGCCGGGGTGTCGGGCACTGTCAACCACATGCGCGCGCAATAAAGATTATTGCGGATGAGGGCAGGCCATGAAACGAAGGTGGGCAGAGGAATATCATGCCCATCAGCCGTGACACCATCATTGCCGCCGCCAGCCGAATTGCGCCGTTCGTCCGCAAGACGCCAGTGATCGAGCTGCCGCGCGGGGCGTTTGGCGGCGACTGGGTGCCGGTGATGAAACTTGAATTCATGCAGCACGCGGGCAGTTTCAAGGCGCGCGGGGCGTTCAACAATCTGTTGTCGCAGCCCGTGGGTGCGGCGGGGGTGGCGGCGGCATCGGGTGGCAACCACGGTGCGGCGGTTGCCTATGCCGCACAGGTTCTGGGATACCGCGCGCGTATTTTCGTCCCCGAAATTGCGGCGCCGGCCAAAATCGCCGCGATCCGCCGTTTCGGGGCCGAGGTGGTGGTGGGCGGCGCGCGTTATGATGATGCGCAGGATGCCTGCGATGCGTTTGTGGCCCAATCAGGCGCGCTGAAGGTGCATCCGTTTGCCGCCGCAGACACCATCGCCGGGCAGGGTACGGTAGCACGCGAATGGCCGGGGCATCTGGATACGGTGCTGGTGGCTGCGGGCGGCGGCGGGTTGATATCGGGGGTTGCGTTGTGGTGGGCGGGCAAGACGCGCGTGGTGGGTGTGGAACCTGTGGGGTCTTGCGCGCTGCACGCGGCGCTTGCGGCAGGTGGGCCGGTAACGGTGGAGGTCAATTCGGTTGCCGCCGATTCGCTGGGGGCGCGCAACGTGGGGCCGCTGGTGTACGGGGTCTGCAAGGCACGCGTTGATCACGTGGCATTGGTCTAGGATGCCGCGATTACGTCGTCGCAAAAGCAGTTGTGGCAGGATTTCCGCATCGCGGTTGAACCGGGTGGGGCGGCCGCGCTGGCGGCGGTGATATCGGGGGCTTACGTACCGCGCGCGGGCGAACGGGTGGGCATCCTGCTGTGCGGTGCGAACGTCGATCTGGAACGGCTCGCGACGCTTTAGCAACTTGTCGGCTCGCCCTTGCGCGGCTATTCAGGCTGCGTAATCCGAAAGGCGGCGCGACCATGAACAAACTTGTCACCATCTTTGGCGGATCGGGCTTTGTCGGCCGGTACATCGTACGGCGGATGGCGAAAGAAGGCTGGCGCGTGCGGGTCGCGGTGCGCCGTCCGAACGAGGCGCTTTTCGTGAAATCCTACGGGGCCGTGGGTCAGGTCGAGCCGGTGTTGTGCAACATCCGCGATGATGCGTCGGTGCGGTTGGTGACGGCGGGTGCGGATGCAGTGGTCAACTGCGTGGGTATCCTGAACAGATCCGGCAAGAACACCTTTGATGCGGTGCAGGCCGAGGGCGCGGGGCGGATCGCCCGGATCGCGGCGGAAATGGGTGTTGGCGCGCTGGTGCAGGTGTCGGCAATTGGTGCGGATGCGGCATCACGCAGTGCCTATGCGCGCAGCAAGGCGGCGGGCGAGGCGGCCGTGCTGGCAGCGTTTCCGGGGGCAATGATCCTGCGGCCGTCCATTGTGTTCGGGTCCGAAGATGGGTTCTTCAACCGTTTTGCCGCAATGGCACGCCTTGGGCCGGTGTTGCCGGTGGTGGGCGCAAATACGCGGTTTCAGCCGGTTTACGTGGATGATGTGGCACAGGCGGCGGTCAAGGGTGTGCTGGGGCAGGCGCATGGCATCTATGAACTTGGCGGGCCCGAGGTTGCGACATTCCGTATGCTGATGACGAAAATGCTGGCGGTGATTCAGCGGCGCAAGCTGGTGGTGAACGTGCCGCTCTTTGTGGCGGGGATCATGGGGGCCGTGTTCGACGGGCTGCAGGCGGTAACGCTGGGCCTGTTCAACAACGGCTTGCTGACGCGCGATCAGGTGCGCAATCTGGCGGCGGACAACGTCGTGGCACCGGGCGCGCGTGGGCTTGGCGATCTGGGGATTACCGCGACGGCGATGGACGGGGTGCTGCCGGAATATCTGTGGCGATATCGCCCGTCGGGGCAATATGCGGCCATCAAGGATTCGGCCAAGAACCTGAAAAAGGTCTGATTTTGGAAGGCACCGTCACGGCAGCCATTCTTGGGCTGATCGAAGGGCTGACAGAGTTTTTGCCGGTATCATCGACAGGGCATCTTCTGTTGGCGGGACATTTTCTGGGATTTGCATCGCCGGGGCGCACGTTCGAAGTTGTGATCCAGCTGGGCGCGGTGCTGGCGATTATGACGGTTTATGCGGCGCGGTTGTGGCGGGTGTTTGCAGATGCGCGAACGGATCCGGCGGCGTTTCGGTTCATCATGGCGGTGCTGATTGCGTTTCTGCCTGCGGTGGTGGTCGGGGTGCTGGCGCATGATTTCATCAAGACGGTGCTGTTTGAATCGCCACGCCTGATTGCCGTGATGCTGATTATCGGCGGAGTGATCTTGTTGGTGGTGGATCGGTTCGCGCCCGCACCCATGCATGACGACGCGATGGATCTGCCCTTGGGTGTTGCGTTGAAAATCGGGTTGTTTCAGTGCCTTGCCATGGTGCCGGGGGTATCGCGGTCCGGGGCCACGATTGTGGGCGGGCTGATGATGGGGGTGTCCAAGCGGGCGGCGGCGGAATTTTCGTTCTTTCTGTCGATGCCGACGATGGGCGGCGCGTTCGCGTATGATCTGCTGAAGAACTGGGAGGCGCTGGATACATCGGCATTGACCGAGATTGCGATCGGTTTTGGCGTGGCCTTCGTGACGGCGGTTCTTGTTGTGCGCGGGCTGCTGAATTTCATCAGCAGGCATGGTTATGCAGTGTTTGGCTGGTGGCGAATCGTTGTGGGCACCGTGGCTTTGGCGGCGCTGTCGACCGGGTATTAGCGATATAGGTAAATTATACTGACCTTGTTTTTACGGCTTGCGATGGAAAGTGCGATCTGCACCGGATAAATTGCGTCATTAGGTCAGCATACATGACTTTTATTTCCTTTTCAGGCAGTTTATGAACACGCAACCCGAGGAAAAACCCCAAGGAAACGCGTCATGGCACAGCAGAAGATGCTTCAGTTCGTCACCACGGGACGCGAGATGCCGGAAAAGCGGGCGCCCAATCTGCGCGCACAGGATTTCCATGAGATTTACCGCGAGTACGCCGCCGACAAAGCCGCCGAACAGGCAGGCCGGTGCAGCCAGTGTGGCGAGCCCTATTGCCAGACGCATTGCCCGCTGCACAACAACATCCCGGACTGGTTGAACCTGACCGCGCAGGGACGGTTGCAAGAAGCCTATGAGCTAAGCCAGGCGACCAACACCTTCCCGGAAATCTGTGGCCGCATCTGCCCGCAAGACCGGCTGTGCGAAGGCAATTGCGTGATCGAGCAGGCAGGCCATGGTACGGTGACCATCGGGTCGGTGGAGAAGTACCTGACCGACCTTGCGTGGGAAAACGGCTGGGTCAAACCGATCCGCCCGCAGACCGAGCGTGCGGAGTCCGTTGGTATCATCGGGGCCGGGCCGGGGGGGTTGGCTGCGGCAGATGTGCTGCGCCGGGCAGGCGTGCAGGTCACGGTCTATGACCGATATGACCGCGCGGGGGGCCTGCTGACCTATGGCATTCCCGGCTTTAAGCTGGAAAAAGATGTGGTGATGCAGCGCATTGAACAGTTGGCGGCGGGCGGCGTGCAGTTCGTCCTGAACTGCCGTGTGGGTGAAGACCTTTCCTTTGACGCGATCCGGGGGCAGCATGATGCCGTGCTGATTGCGACGGGCGTTTACAAGGCGCGCGATATGGCGGCACCGGGTGTCGGCGCGCAGGGCGTTGTGGCGGCGCTGGATTTTCTGACGGCGAGCAACCGCAAAAGTTTTGGCGATGAGGTGCCGGAGTTTGACTCTGGCGAGTTGAATGCGGCAGGCAAGCGCGTCGTGGTCGTCGGCGGCGGCGATACGGCGATGGATTGCGTGCGCACGGCGATCCGCCAAGGCGCCTTGTCGGTGAAATGCCTTTATCGCCGCGACCGCGCCAACATGCCGGGGTCGCAGCGCGAAGTGGCCAATGCCGAAGAAGAAGGCGTGGCGTTTGTCTGGCTGTCGGCCCCCAAGGGGTTCACCGGCGGTGATGTGGTGGACGGCGTAATGGTGCAGCAGATGCGCCTTGGCGCGCCGGATGCGACGGGGCGACAAGTACCTGAAATCATTGAAGGGGCCGATTATGTGGAACCTGCGGACCTGTGTCTGATGGCCTTGGGGTTTGAACCCGAGGAGCTGCGCACGCTGTGGGGTGTGCCGGAGTTGGGTGTCACGCGTTGGGGCACGATCAAGGCCGATTTCCGCACGCATGCGACGAACCTGCCGGGGGTCTATGCGGCGGGCGATATCGTGCGGGGGGCAAGCCTTGTGGTCTGGGCGATCCGCGACGGGCGCGAGGCGGCGGATGCGATGCTGGCCTATCTTGCGCAACCGGCGGCGGTGGCGGCCGAATGAAAATGGGTGTCTTCATGTCGTCTACATTCCATCTACATTGCGTAGAGATGACATGTGGTTTGTCGCTGGCGGATGTTTTTGCAAAGGACAGCAGTGTTGACCTGAAGGATGCACAATGAACGGGTATGGTGTTGCGCTTTTTACGCTGATCGCAGTAACCGCTACAGCGGTGGCGGCGGAGGAGAACCTTTCGATGCGACCGCAAAGCTGCACAGCCTTGGCCACAGTTCAGTTGAACGACTGCTCCGTGATCAATGCTTTTCGATGCGGCGAAGGCGAGTTGGCGTTTTTTCGCTATGAAGGTCACGATGTCGATGGTCCCGACCTTGTGAACCATATGAACCAGTCCTACGGACTTATCGCTGCGGCCGATGGCGCAGGTGGCGCGGTCTACATTTCACGGATTGCAAGCGAGGTGGCGGAGGCACCGCTGGAGCAGGTCTTCTTGAATGGGACGGCACCATTTTCATACGCCGCCGATCTTTCGCTGCTTGGGATTTCAAAGCCAGTTGTTACCGTAGGTACGCTGCGCGCGCAAAGTGGTGCGGTGACGGTGAGCGGGCATCGGTTAAGGCGCATCCGATCCGACATTGAGATGACGATGCCTGCGCCGGTGGGGACGTTAAGTGGCTGGTACATGATCTATGTCGCCAAAGACTTGGGGCTCGTGTTCGAGGGAGAGGGCGAGGTCGCGTTCGGCGGCGATTCTGAAAAACTGCCGTCTTCCCCGGCAAGCATTGCCTTGCCAGGTGAGGTGGGATTTGGGACGACGATCCCGACATCAGGCTGCGGCGAGTTCAGCTTTGCCCCCACATTGCGCACCCAACAACATGAGGACAAGACATGAAGCTGAACCTTCTTTGCCTCCTTCTCGCCCTGCCCTTCCCCGCCGTCGCGGGCACCTATACCCCGCCCGAAGGCTGCAGCATGTACATGACCGTGCAGTCGCGGCAGTGCCGGGTGTCGAACCATTATACCTGTGCGGCGGATAATCCAGGTGACAAGTGGCGCGCGGATTTCGATCAGGAGGGGATCTTTTTCAACTCGCGCATCGACAATGAAACGCAGTGGATCGAATCCTTCGATATGGACCCGCCGGATGTGCAGCGGCTGGGCCCCAACCCGGCGGACCCCGCGAGCTTTTCGGAACTGCTGGCCGATGGGCGGGATGATTTTGAGTTTAATCTGGATCGTGACAGCGGCCTGAACACGACGGCACGCGGCTATGACCGGCTGACGGGCAAGACCTTTGTGATCGACGGCATCCTGTTGCAGGAAACCGAGTTTGATTTCACCGAAGTGGACGGCGCGGGCAATATCGTGCGGCAGGCGCGGGGAAATGAATACATCCATCCGGAATGGCGGTTGTTCTTTGCGGGGCCGGGCGAGACAAATCTTGACGGGTCGATGCTGCCGCTGGATGGCAGCCCGTTGCAGTTTATCTTTCCGGGTGAGCCAGGCTTTGCGGCGACGCAGCCACTGTTTGAATGTGATGATGTGCTGTCGTCCCTTACACAGCCAGAAATGCGGAGATTCCAATGATTTATGATGACGCTTGGGTGCAGGCCGAAGAGGCAAAGCGCGCATGGTTGGATACGAACGGGCTGTATAAATCCGAGGATGAACATTCGTCCTGTGGCGTTGGTCTGGTTGTCGCGATCAATGGCAAGGCCAGCCGCCGGGTGGTGGAAAACGGGATCGCCGCGCTGAAAGCCGTATGGCACCGGGGGGCGGTCGACGCCGATGGCAAGACCGGGGATGGTGCGGGGATTCATGTGCAGATCCCGGTGAAGTTCTTCTATGACCAAGTGCGCCGCACGGGGCATGAGCCGGACATGAACCGGATGATTGCCGTGGGGCAGGTGTTTTTGCCGCGGACGGATTTTGGCGCACAAGAGCGGTGCCGGACAATTGTTGAATCCGAAGTGCTGCGGATGGGGCATTACATTTATGGCTGGCGGCATGTGCCGGTGGATGTGTCAGTGCTGGGCGACAAGGCCAATGCGACGCGGCCGGAGATCGAGCAGATCCTGATCCGCTGCGACAAGGACATCGACGCCGAGGCGTTTGAACGTGAGTTGTATATCATCCGCCGCCGGATCGAAAAGGCCGCACTGGCGGCGCAGATTCAAGGTGTGTACATCTGTTCACTTTCCTGCCGGTCAATCATCTACAAGGGCATGATGCTGGCGGAACAGGTGGCGGTGTTCTACCCGGACCTGATGGATGAGCGGTTTGAATCGGCCTTTGCGATCTATCATCAACGCTATTCGACGAATACGTTTCCGCAGTGGTGGCTGGCGCAACCGTTCCGGATGTTGGCGCATAACGGCGAGATCAATACGCTGAAGGGCAACATCAACTGGATGAAAAGTCATGAGATTCGCATGGCATCCAACAACTTTGGCGAGGCGGCAGAAGATATCAAGCCGATCATCCCGTCAGGCACGAGCGATTCTGGCGCGCTGGATGCGGTGTTCGAGGTGATGGTGCGGTCGGGGCGTTCGGCGCCGATGGCCAAGACGATGCTGGTGCCCGAGGCGTGGTCAAAAGCGACCACCGACATGCCGCAGGCATGGGCGGACATGTATGCCTATTGCAACGCGGTGATGGAGCCGTGGGATGGGCCGGCAGCGCTGGCGATGACGGATGGTCGTTGGGTCTGCGGCGGGTTGGACCGGAACGGTCTGCGCCCGATGCGCTATGTGGTGACGGGCGACGGGTTGCTGATCGCTGGGTCCGAGGCGGGTATGGTGCCGGTGGATGAAACCACGATCCGTGAAAAGGGCGCGCTGGGGCCGGGGCAGATGATCGCGGTCGATATGGAAAAGGGCAAGCTGTACCACGACACGGCGATGAAGGATAAGCTGGCAGCATCGCAGCCTTATTCCGAATGGATTGAACGGGTTGTGGATCTGAACAGTCTGTTGCGCGATGTGCCGGAACGCGCGCTGTTTGCGGGGGCGGACCTGCGCAAGCGGCAGATCGCGGCGGGCTATACGGTTGAGGAGCTGGAACAGGTTCTGGCGCCGATGGCCGAGGACGGCAAGGAAATGATCGCGTCGATGGGGGATGATACGCCCGCGGCGGTGTTGTCATCGGTGTATCGGCCATTGTCGCATTTTTTCCGGCAGAATTTCTCGCAGGTGACCAATCCGCCGATTGATTCCCTGCGCGAAGGCCGGGTGATGAGCCTGAAGACACGGTTTGGAAACCTGAAGAACGTGCTGGATGAGAATTCAAGCCAGACCGAGATTCTGGTGCTGGAAAGCCCGTTCATCGCCAATGCCGAATTCGGCGTGATGGTGGAAAAGTTCGGCGATCAGGTGGCGTTCATTGATTGCACCTTTGCCGTGGGTGCAGGCCTTGACGATTTGCGGCAGGGCCTTGAACGTATCCGGGCCGAGGCGGAAGACGCCGTGCGGTCGGGCGCCGGGCATCTGGTTCTGACCGATGAGTATCAGGGCCCGGACAAGGTCGCGATGCCGATGATCCTTGCCACCAGTGCGGTGCATTCATGGCTGACGCGCAAGGGATTGCGCACGTTCTGTTCGGTGAACGTGCGTTCGGCAGAGTGCATTGATCCGCATTATTTTGCGGTGCTGATCGGCTGTGGGGCGACGACGGTGAACGCCTATCTGGCGCAAGACACGATTGCGGATCGTATTTCGCGGGGGCTGATCGAGGGTAGTCTGACGGATGCAACGCGCCGCTACCGGGATGCGATTGATGCAGGCCTGTTGAAAATCATGTCGAAGATGGGGATTTCGGTTGTCAGTTCCTATCGCGGCGGGCTGAACTTTGAGGCGGTGGGGTTAAGCCGCGCGATGGTGGCGGAATACTTCCCCGGCATGCACAGCCGCATTTCGGGCATCGGGCTGACGGGTATCGAGCAAAAGCTGGAAGAAGTGCACGCCAAGGGCTGGCTGGGTGGCGCGGATGTGCTGCCGATTGGCGGGTTTTACAAGGCGCGGCGGTCGGGTGAAAAGCACGCTTGGGAAGCACAGACGATGCACATGCTGCAATCGGCCTGTGACCGCGCGAGTTACGATCTGTGGAAGCAGTACAGTGCGGCGATGCGGGCGAACCCGCCCATTCACATCCGCGATCTTCTGGACATCAAGGCTTTGGGCAAAGCAGTGCCGATTGAAGAGGTGGAAAGCATCACCTCGATCCGCAAACGGTTTGTCACACCGGGGATGAGCCTTGGCGCATTGGGGCCAGAGGCGCACAAGACGCTGAACGTGGCGATGAACCGGATCGGGGCGAAAAGCGATTCTGGTGAAGGCGGCGAGGACCCGGCGCATTTCACGCCGGAGGCGAACGGGGATAATCCGTCGGCCAAGATCAAGCAGGTCGCCAGTGGCCGGTTTGGCGTGACGGCGGAATACCTGAACGCCTGTGAGGAATTGGAAATCAAGGTCGCGCAGGGGGCGAAACCGGGTGAAGGCGGGCAGTTGCCGGGGATGAAGGTCACGGCGTTGATTGCACGGTTACGGCACAGCACGCCGGGTGTGACGCTGATATCGCCGCCGCCGCACCATGATATCTATTCCATCGAAGATCTGGCGCAGTTGATCTATGATCTGAAGCAGATCAACCCGCGCGCCAAGGTGACGGTGAAGCTGGTGTCGCAGTCGGGCGTGGGCACAATTGCGGCGGGTGTGGCCAAGGCCAAAGCCGATATCATCCTGATTTCAGGGCACAATGGCGGCACAGGGGCCAGCCCCGGCACGTCGATCAAATACGCGGGCCTGCCGTGGGAAATGGGCCTGACCGAAGCGCATCAGGTTCTGGCGATGAACAATCTGCGCGAACGGGTGACGCTGCGCACAGACGGGGGCCTGCGTACGGGCCGCGACATCGTGATGGCGGCGATGATGGGGGCGGAGGAATACGGGATTGGCACGGCGGCCCTGATTGCCATGGGCTGCATCATGGTGCGGCAGTGCCAAAGCAACACCTGCCCGGTGGGGGTCTGCACGCAGAACGAGGCGCTGCGGGCCAAGTTCACGGGGACGGCGGACAAGGTGGTGAACCTGATCACGTTCTACGCGCAGGAAGTGCGCGAGATTTTGGCGAGCATCGGCGCGCGGTCGATTGACGAGATCATCGGCCGGGCGGATCTGCTGACGCAAGTCAGCCGGGGTGCCGCCAATCTGGATGATCTGGACCTGAACCCGCTGCTGATTACCGTCGATGGGTCGCAGAAGATCATCTACGATCGGTCCAAGCCACGTAATGCGGTGCCCGATACGCTGGATGCGGATATCGTGAAGGACGGCGCGCGGTTCTTTGAGGATGGCGAAAAGATGCAGCTGTCTTATGCGGTCAGGAACACGCACCGCACGATTGGCACGCGGGCCAGCAGCCATATCGTCAAACGGTTCGGGATGCGGAACAACCTGCAACCGGATCACCTGACGGTGAAACTGATGGGCAGCGCGGGGCAATCCCTGGGCGCGTTTGCGGTGCGGGGGTTGAAGCTGGAGGTGATGGGCGATGCCAACGACTATGTCGGCAAGGGCCTGTCCGGCGGCATGATCGTGGTGCGCCCGCAGATGGCATCGCCGCTGACGGCGGCGGACAATACCATTATCGGCAACACGGTGCTGTATGGTGCCACGGCGGGGCAGTTGTTTGCGGCAGGGCGCGCGGGCGAGCGGTTTGCGGTGCGCAATTCGGGGGCGTCGGTCGTGGTTGAAGGCTGCGGGTCGAACGGGTGCGAATACATGACGGGCGGGGTTGCGGTGATCCTTGGGCGGATCGGTGCCAACTTTGGCGCGGGCATGACGGGCGGGATGGCGTATCTTTACGATCCGAACGGTGTGGCCGAAGATTTCATCAACGGGGAAAGTCTTGTCACCTGTGCCGTCAGCCACCCGCATTGGGAGGCGCAGTTGCGCGGGTTGATTGCTGTGCATGCGGCCGAAACCGACAGCGTGAAGGCGCGCGCGATTCTGGCGGATTGGGCCACGGAGCGTCGGAATTTCCTACAGGTCTGCCCGAAGGAAATGCTGGTGCATCTGTCCTATCCGCTGAGCGATGAGCGGGCAGCGGTGCCTGCAGAGTAAGGCAAAAGGCCCCCACCATGGGGGCCTTTTTTATACCGGGGTTGACGGGCGCGCAGGCACACGCATAACCCTTGGCATGGCCGAAGCAGATGCACCCAAACCGAAAACCACACGCAAGCGGGCCTCGCGTGCGAAGGTCGTGGTCCGCACGCTTGAGCAGCGCATTCTGCGATGGGCGGGGTTGAGTCTGGGCGGGGTTGTGGGCTTTTTCCCGCTGCTGATCCTGCTGTTCAGTTTCATCAATCCGCCGACCAACCTGTATCAGATGAGTGAAAGCCGCCGGCTGGGCGGGATTGCCCGTGAATGGGTGGATTGGGATGCGATCGCACCCGTGATGGGCCGGTCGGCGGTGGCGTCGGAGGACGCGAATTTCTGCCTGCATGGCGGGTTTGATATCGCGGCAATCCGGGCGGCAATTGACGAAGGGGGCAATCGCGGGGCCTCGACGATCAGCCAGCAGGTGGTGAAGAACGTCTTCCTGTGGCAGGGGCGGTCGTGGCTGCGCAAGGCGATGGAGGCCGCGTTGACACCGGTGGTGGAACTGCTGTGGTCCAAGCAGCGCATTCTTGAGGTATATCTGAACGTCGCCGAATTTGACGAGGGCGTCTTTGGGGTGCAGGCGGCAGCGCAGCATTATTTCGGCATCGATGCGCGCGATCTGACAGCCACGCAGGCGGCACGTCTGGCCGCCGTGCTGCCCGATCCGAAAGGGCGCGATGCCGCCAATCCGGGGCCAGTGGTGCGCAGACGTGCGGGGCAGGTGATCGGCGGGGCCGAAACCATAGCGGCGGATGGCCGGGCTGCATGCTTTGAATAGGGGCTGGCTTGAATTCCTACCGTCTTCGCTGCATTGAGGGGGAACGCTTTGTACAGGTTTTCCGATGATCCGACTGTATCACTTTGCCCTGTCGCCCTATTGCCGCAAGGTGCGCCTGACGCTGGCCGAGAAAAAGCTGGATGTCGAGCTGGTCGAAGAGCGGTATTGGGAGCCCTCGCCCGAATTTTTGCGCCGCAATCCGGCAGGCAAGGTGCCGGTTCTGAAAATCGACGCGCGGATCATGTCGGAGAGCCAGGCGATCTGCGAATATCTGGAGGAATCCGTGCCCGCCAACCCGCTGATGCCGCGCGATGCGGAAGGGCGGTACGAGGTGCGGCGTCTGTGCGCGTGGTTTGACGACAAGTTTCAGGCGGAAGTGACGTCAAAACTGCTGCATGAGCGGGTCAACAAGAAGGTCATGGGGCAAGGCTATCCGGACAGCAAGAATGTGAAATCGGGATCGGTACGGATCAAGGTGCATCTGGATTACATGGCGATGCTGCTGGATGAGCGGCGCTGGCTGGCGGGGGATGTGATGACACTGGCGGACCTTACGGCGGCGGCGCATCTGTCGTGTCTGGATTACATCAGCGATGTGGACTGGCATCGTTCGGCGGTGGTGAAAGACTGGTATGCCAAGATTAAGTCGCGCCCGAGTTTCCGCGCGCTGCTGGCGGATCAGGTATCCGGCTTTCCGCCAGCCGCGCATTACGCCGATCTTGATTTCTAGATGGCAGGCCGCCGGGGCGCTGCCCCGGACCCCGGGATATTTTCGCAGAGAGGAAGTATGGACCCGGTTTTGTTGAAAGAGCGGCTGGTCACACAATCGCGGGCGGAGGGTTTTTCCAGCTTGGGTATCTGTGCGCCCGACGGTGTGCCGGATGGGGCGGTACGCCTGGCGGCGTTTCTGGCGGCAGGGCATCATGGGCAGATGGGGTGGCTGGCCGAGCGGGCGGAATGGCGCGGATCGGCGGCGGCGTTGTGGCCAGAGGCGCGGTCGGTGGTGATGCTGGCCGAAATGTACACGCCGCAGGGTGATCCGCTGGCGGTGCTGGGCGCGCGGGATTGTGGGGCGGTCAGTGTGTATGCGCAGGGGCGCGATTATCATGATCTGGTCAAGCGGCGGCTGAAACGGTTGGGGCGTTGGTTGATCGCGACGGGTGGCGGCGAGATCAAGGTATTCGTCGACACGGCCCCGGTGATGGAAAAGCCGCTGGCGCAGGCGGCGGGGTTGGGTTGGCAGGGCAAGCATACCAATCTTCTGAGCCGCGATCTGGGCAACTGGTTCTTTCTGGGGGCGATCTTCACCACGCTGGATTTGCCGAAGGACACGCCAGAGGTTTCCCATTGCGGGACATGTACGGCCTGTCTGGACATCTGTCCGACGCAGGCGTTTCCGGCACCTTACCGGTTGGACGCGCGGCGGTGCATTTCATACCTGACGATTGAACATCGCGGGCCGGTGGATGTGGAATTGCGCGGCCTGATGGGCAACCGGATTTACGGCTGTGACGATTGTCTGGCGGTGTGCCCGTGGAACAAGTTTGCGGTTGCCGCGTCCGAAATCGGTTATCAGCCGTTGGTGGGTGCGCCCCTGCTGGCGGAACTGGCGATCTTGGATGATGCGGGATTTCGGGCGCGGTTTGCGGGTAGCCCGATCAAGCGCATCGGGCGCGACCGGTTTGTGCGCAATGTGCTGTATGCGGTTGGCAATTCGGGGATCGCTGCACTGGCAGCAGTCGCGGTTGCGTTGGTGGAGGATGCCGATGCAGGTGTCGCCGATGCGGCGCGGTGGGCGGTGGATCGGCTGAAACTGGCCGGGGCGCACGAAATGTGATGTGGCGGTTTGGGGCGTGGGTGGTATGTTACCGCACTGCTCACCTTTGGGAGGATGTGATGACCAAGACCGTCGTGGAAACCCCCACCGCCAACCGCAACAGCCGCCTGCAGCATTTTGTGCGGATCGAACGGCAGGCGGATGATCGTCTGCTGCAAGCCACCAAGCGGCATCCGCAACCGCGTACGACGGGCAACGCGCGCGTGGTGGCGTTTTGCCGGATTGCGCGGGGGCATCGGGCGTAGGGAAGAAATTGACGGCTGTCAATTTCTGGGTATTTATTTTTATATCAGAGTGTTCCGCGGATTTTTCCGAATCCGTCGTGGTTGCTGTTAACCTTGGCGGTCAAGCCGTTGAAAATGCGCGGAAATTCCGGTCTTAAAGGTTAACGTCGCCGATGAAGCCGCTGTAAGATACTGATATTAGTGTATTTTTAAGCCTGATCCTTTCGAGGTATTTTTTTGCTTTTTCCGGCAACTATCTTGGTCGCGAGCGCGTATGATACAAGGTGTTTGGCGCGTGCTTTGGCCAGACCCAAATGACACATCACGACCAGACAAAGAAGGAAACACGGATGACAGTCGATGCAAAATACTGGACCGAGGCGAAAGCGACGGGTGGCGGGCGCAACGGGATTGCGGGTCTGGTGAACGGGCAACTGACCGTGACGATGACCAGCCCGAAGGAACTGGGCGGGTCCGGGCTGGGCCATAACCCGGAGGAGTTGTTCGCAACGGGCTATGCCGCCTGCTATCTGGGGGCGATGCGGTTTGCCGCCGGTGCGGAAAAGCTGGGCACCGTGCCGGACACGGCCACAGTGAACGCGCATGTGGGCATTGGCGGGCGCAGTGATGGCGGGTTCGGGTTGAAGGTGAAGCTGGTGGTCAGCCTGCCGGGTGTGCCGCGCGATGTGGCCGAAAAGATGGTGGAGCGGGGGCATTTCATCTGCCCGTATTCGAACGCGACGAAGGGGAATATCGAGGTAGAGACGGAATTGGTGTGAAATCCCGATGTCCGACTAAATCTGGCCCAAATGTCGTCCAAATTGCTGGGTAAACCCGTGGGATGGTTTTTACTGATTTTTTTCCTTCCCAGATTTTGTGGACGCTCATAGGGGCCGCTTTGGCAGGCGCGGTCATGATGAGCCTGCTTGCGTATACGGCGTTTGCCCATGACAAGACCCAAGCGCAGTCGGGAGGGTGGCGCGTGCCGGAAGCGACGCTTCTATGTCTCGCGTTGTTCGGAGGATGGTTTGGCGCGAAAATCGCACAGCGTGAATATCGGCACAAAACGCGTAAAGAGCCCTTTCGTACGCTATTGAATTTGGTGGGCGGATTGCACGCTGTGCTGATCGCTACGTTGCTGTTCATGCCCGGTCAGCGAGTGGGTGAATCGCTGAACGAGATCATCTCGGAAATGATCCGGCAGGCAGGACAGACGGCTACGGCGGAGAATGCGATGCCACGCCGTTTTGGCCCGGGCAGTTCGGATTAATCAGCCGCAAGGCGCTCTGGTCATGAAAGTCTATGCCGGTCAGGCCCTGACCAGCTTTTCATATTCCAGCGAGACGCGTTTGGTCAGATCGCCGACCGCGAAGTTATAGTCGCCGATCTGGCCCACGGGGGTGACCTCGGCTGCGGTGCCGGTGAGCCAGCATTGCTCAAAACCCTCAAGCTCCTCGGGCATGATGTGGCGTTCGTGGACCTTGATCTGCATATCTTTCAGCATGCCGATCACGGTCTGGCGGGTGATGCCGTTCAGGAAGGCGTCGGGCAGGGGCGTGTGCACCTCGCCGTCCTTGACAAAGAAGATGTTCGCCCCGGTCGCCTCGGCCACATAGCCGCGATAGTCGAACATCATGGCGTCAGAGCAACCCTTCGCCTCGGCCGCGTGTTTGGACATGGTGCAGATCATATAGAGGCCGGCGGCCTTGGCGGCATGGGGAATGGTTTCCGGGCTGGGGCGCTTCCACTTGGCGATGTCAAGCTTTGCGCCCTTGAATTTGGCATCGCCGTAGTAATTGCCCCATGTCCAGCAGGCCACGGCCATGCGGATCGGGTTCTTGTTGGCGGCAACCCCCATCATTTCGCCCGCGCCGCGCCATGCGATGGCGCGCACATAGGCGTCGGTTAGGTTGTTCGCCTTCAGCGTGGCCTCTTTCGCGGCGTTGATTTCGGCGACACTGTAGGGCAGCGGCATGTCGAGGAGTTCGCCGGACATGCGCAGGCGTTCGGAATGTTCGGATGATTTGAAGATGCGGGCGTTGTAGCAGCGTTCGCCTTCAAACACGGATGAGGCATAATGCATGGCGTGGGTCAGGATGTGGACGTTGGCAGAGCGCCAGTCGACGAGTTTGCCATCCATCCAGATGAAGCCATCACGATCATCATAACCTGCCATCTTTTCCTCCATCCGAATTACATTCATTGCGCGGAAAGGTCCACTTCGGACATAATGTTGCGCAATTTCGGGAGATTTGCTAACAGTTGAGTCTTGGAAAGTCAACAAGGCTGACATAAAATCACGGTGGCGGAGGGTGTCATGGCAGAAAATACGAACCGGGGCGAAAGCCTGCTGTTTCTGACCGATGAGCAGGTGCGCAAGGGCATTGAGGCGATGTTCTTTGCCTATCGCGGCTTTACAGCCGATCCGGACCGGATTCTGGAGGGGATGGATTACGGGCGGGCGCATCACCGGGCGGTGCATTTCATCGGGCGCAGTCCGGGCACGACGGTCAGCAATCTGCTGGCTGTGCTGGGGGTGACCAAGCAAAGCCTGAACCGGGTGCTGCGAACCTTGATGGAGGACGGACTGGTGGAGGCACGCGTGGGCCGGGTGGATCGGCGCGAGCGGCACCTGCATCTGACGGAAAAGGGCGGCGTGCTGGAACGGCAATTATCCGAGGCGCAAAGGGCACGGATGCGCAGCGCGTACAGGGCGGCGGGGCCTGCGGCGGTGGCAGGGTTTCGACAGGTATTGGAGGCAATGATGGACCCGGCGATGCGGGCGCATTATGGTCGCCTGAAAGAGGGGGGACCATGATCGACATTCAACCGCACCTTCTGGTGGTCGATGACGACGAACGTATTCGCGGGCTGCTGCAGAAGTTTCTGGTGCGGCACGGATTTCTGGTCAGCGTGGCGCGCGACGCGGCGCATGCGCGGCGGCTGCTGTCGGGGCTGGAGTTCGACATGATCGTGCTGGATGTGATGATGCCAGGTGAAGACGGGGTCAGCCTGACAAAGGCGCTGCGCACGACGATGACGGTGCCGATCTTGCTGTTGACGGCGAAGGGCGAGGCGCAGAACCGGATCGAAGGGTTCGAGGCAGGGGCGGATGACTATCTGGTCAAACCGTTCGAACCGAAGGAGTTGTTGCTGCGGATCAATGCGGTGCTGCGCCGGGTGCCTGTGGTCAAGGCCGCGGGGGGGCCGAAATCGCTGCAGATGGGCCGCGTGCGCTATGACCTTGACCGGGGCGAGTTATGGCACGGGGATGATCTGGTGCGGCTGACGACAACGGAATCAAGCCTGATGCGGATTTTTGCGGCGGCACCGGGGGCGGCGATCAGCCGCGAGCGGCTGGTAGGGGATCTGGGCGGAGGCGAGGAAGCGGGGGCGCAGGAACGCGCGGTAGATGTGCAGATCACGCGGCTGCGGCGCAAGATCGAGGCGAACCCGAAGCAGCCGCGCTATTTGCAGACGGTGCGGGGCGAGGGATACATGCTGGCGCCGGATTGAGGGTGTTGGACCGGGGGGCCAGCCCCCCGGACCCCCGTGGGATATTTTTGCAGAGAGGAAGTTGATGGTGCTGGTCTATGCCCATCCCGCATGTGCGGGCCATGTGACGCCGCCGGGGCATCCGGAGCAGGTGGCACGGCTGGCGGCGGTTGAAGCGGGGCTTTCGCGGCTGGCGGTGGCGCGGCGGGAGATGCCGCTGGGCCTTGATGCGGATGTGCTGCGCTGCCATCCGGCGGGGTATCTGGCGCGGGTGCGGGCAGCGGTGCCGGAGGATGGCTGGGTGCAGTTGGACGGGGATACGTATCTGTCGCCGGGATCATATGAGGCGGCGATGCGGGCGGTTGGCGGGGCCTGTGCGGCGGTAAATGCAGTGATGGCGGGGGGGCGGGCCTTTGTGGCAGCGCGGCCACCGGGGCATCATGCAGAAACAGAGACGGCGATGGGGATCTGCATCTTTGGGACGGTGGCCATTGCAGCGAAACATGCGATGGCGGTGCATGGGTTGACCCGTGTGGCGATCGTGGATTTCGATGTGCATCATGGCAATGGCACGCAGGATTTGATGTGGGACGAGGCGCGGTGCAGGTTCATCAGCAGCCATCAGATGCCGTTGTATCCAGGCACGGGGGCGGCGTCGGAGCGGGGGGCGCATGGGCAGATCATCAACATCCCGTTGCGCGAAGGCACGGGCGGGGCGGCGATGCGGGCGGTGTACGAGCGCGAGGTATTTCCAGCGCTGGAAGATTACGCGCCTGAACTTCTGCTGATATCGGCGGGGTTTGATGCACATGCCGATGATCCATTGGCGGGGCTCAACTGGCAGGCCGCGGATTATGCGTGGCTGACACAACGGCTTTGCGCGGTTGCAGGTGATCGGGTGGTATCGTGCCTTGAAGGGGGTTATGATCTGGGAGCCTTGAGCGAATGCGTGGCGGCCCATGTGGGTGCCTTGGGGGAATGATGAGCGACAAACCGATTGCCGAGATGAATTTTGAGGATGCGATGGCGGCGCTGGAACAAGTCGTAAGCGCGCTGGAAAAGGGCGAGGTGCCGTTGGAGCAGTCGATCGCGCTGTATGAACGGGGGGCGGCGCTGCGGGCGCAATGCGCGGGAAAATTGCAGGCGGCGGAAGAAAAGGTGGAACTGATCCGCGCAGCCGAGGGGCGCGCGGTGGGCACAACCCCGGTGGAGGGAATGTGACCTTTCAGGCTGTATTGACGCGGGATGCGGGCCTTGTGCAGGCGCGGCTGGATGCGGCGCTGGCGGAAAAGGCCGATCTGCCCGTCACCCATGCGATGCGCTATGCCGTGCAGGGTGGCAAGCGGATCAGGGCGTTTCTGGTGCTGGAAAGCGCGCGGATGCTGGGCGTCGACGAGGCGCGCGCCATCCCGGTTGCCGCCGCGATTGAGGCGCTGCATGCCTATAGCCTTATTCATGACGATCTGCCCTGCATGGACGATGATGACCTGCGCCGGGGCAAGCCGACTGTGCATGTGAAATGGAACGAGGCGACGGCCGTGCTGGCGGGGGATGCGCTGCAAACGCTGGCATTTGAATTGCTGTGTGATCCGGTGATCGGGTCTGCCGAAACCCGGCTGCAACTGGTGGATCACCTTGCGCAATGTGCGGGCATCGCCGGAATGGTGTTGGGACAGGCGCTGGATATTGCGGCCGAAACGGCCAGCGTGCCCTTGACGCTGGATGACATCAACGAATTGCAGATGAACAAGACCTGCGCGCTGATCGTGTGGTCGGCGGCTGCGGGCGCGGTTCTGGCGGGTGTCGATGATGCGCCGCTGTCAGCCTATGGCGGGTGTCTGGGGCTTGCATTTCAGATTGCGGACGACATCCTTGATGAAACAGGTGATGCCGCAGTGACGGGCAAGCGTGTGGGCAAGGACGCGGCGGCAGGCAAGGCGACATTCGTGTCATTGCTGGGGCTGCAGAAGGCGCGGGCCTATGCGGGAAGGTTGATTGACCAGTCGGTAACCGCGCTAGATCCCTATCATGCGGCGGCTGACAATCTGGTTGCCGCCGCCAGATTTGTTGTCACGCGGGAGAGTTAAGTTGAACAGGCCCAATACCCCCCTTCTGGACCGCGTGCGCATCCCCGCCGACATGAAGGGGCTGACCGACCGTGACTTGCGCCAACTCGCCGATGAATTGCGCGCCGAGACGATTGCGACGGTGTCGGTGACGGGCGGGCATCTGGGCGCGGGGTTGGGCGTGGTCGAACTGACTGTGGCGCTGCACGCGGTGTTCGATGCGCCGCGTGACAAGATCATCTGGGATGTCAGCCACCAATCCTATCCGCACAAGATTTTGACCGGGCGGCGGGACCGTATTCGCACGCTGCGGATGGAAGGCGGGTTGTCGGGGTTCACGAAGCGCAGCGAGTCGCCCTATGACGCGTTTGGGGCAGCGCATTCGTCGACGTCGATTTCTGCCGCGCTTGGCTTTGTCTGTGCCGCCGATCTGGGGGGCGATCCAGGGGATGCGATTGCGGTGATTGGTGACGGCGCAATGTCGGCGGGCATGGCGTTTGAGGCAATGAACAACGCAGGCCATCTGAAAAAACGGCTGATCGTCGTCCTGAATGACAATGAGATGAGCATTGCACCCCCGGTGGGGGCGCTGTCGTCGTACCTGAGCCGCCTGTATGCCGAGGCGCCGCTGCAGGAGTTGAAGAACGCGGCCAAGGGGTTTGTATCGCTGCTGCCCGGCCCGCTGCAGGAAGGGGCCAAGCGCGCCAAGGACATGCTGAAGGGCATGGCTGTGGGGGGCACGCTTTTTGAGGAACTGGGCTTTTCCTACGTCGGGCCGATTGACGGGCATGATCTGGATGCGCTGTTGCCGGTGCTGCGGACGGTGAAGGCACGGGCGACGGGGCCGATGCTTATTCATGTGCTGACGAAAAAGGGCAAGGGCTATGCGCCCGCGGAGGCCGCGATGGATAAGGGCCATGCGACGGCGAAGTTCGACATGGTGACGGGGGCGCAGGCGAAGGTGGTGTCGAACGCGCCGTCATACACGAAGGTGTTCGCGCAATCGTTGATCCGCGAGGCGGAAGCTGACCCGAAAATCGTGGCGATCACGGCAGCGATGCCGGACGGCACGGGGTTGAACCTGTTTGCCGAACGGTTTCCGCAGCGGTGTTTCGATGTGGGGATTGCCGAACAGCACGCGGTGACGTTTTCGGCGGGGCTGGCGGCGGGCGGGATGAAGCCGTTCTGCACGCTGTATTCGACGTTTCTGCAACGCGGCTATGATCAGGTGGTGCATGATGTGTGCATTCAACGGCTGCCGGTGCGGTTCGCGATTGACAGGGCGGGGCTGGTGGGGGCGGACGGGGCGACGCATGCGGGGGCGTTCGATGTAGCGTTTCTGGCGAACCTGCCGGGGATCGTCGTGATGGCGGCGGCAGACGAGGCGGAGCTTGTGCATATGGTGGCCACGGCTGTGGCACATGATGCAGGGCCGATTGCGTTCCGCTTTCCGCGCGGTGATGGCGTGGGGGTGGAGATGCCTGCGCGCGGCGTGCCGTTGGAGATCGGGCGCGGGAGGGTCATGCGTGAGGGGAGCCGCGTGGCGATCCTGTCGTTTGGCACGCGGCTGGGCGAAGTGCTGAAGGCGGCTGAGGCGCTGGCGGCGCGGGGCGTGTCACCGACGGTAGCGGATGCGCGGTTTGCCAAACCGCTTGACCGGGAACTGATCCTGCGGCTGGCGGAAAGCCATGAGGCGCTGATCACGATTGAAGAGGGGGCGATTGGCGGATTTGGCAGCCATGTGGCGCAACTGCTGGCCAATGCAGGGGTGTTTGACCGGGGGCTGAAATATCGGTCGATGGTGCTGCCGGATGTGTTTATCGATCAGGCATCACCCGAGGCGATGTACCGTGTGGCGGGGATGGACGCGGCGCAGATCGAGGCGCGTGTGCTGGACACGCTGGGTGTGGCGGTGGTGGGCAAGCGGGCCTAGTGTCCCACGGTGGGACGTTATTTGGGATCAATGAAATCAGGGGGTTGTGCGTGGCTGTTTACTCTTTGTTAACGTCACGACGGCAAATGTGGGGTCGCGCTTGCGCGTACGTACCCCGCCGATCATGATGCATCACGCAGCATTCACAGGTGGTTCTTGTCTTGGATCACCTTCAATCTGACTCAGATTGCAGGTGATCCGCCTTAGACAAAATCCACAAACTTGCCGAACGGCATTTCCCGCAGGCGTTGCCCGGTGGCCGCGAAGATCGCGTTGGCCAGCGCGGGGGCAGCGGGCGGTACGGGCGGTTCACCGATGCCGCGCACGTGGGGGCCGTTTTCAAGGCCGCGCACGATGATTTCGGGGCACTGATACAGGCGCATGCCGGTGTGTTGGTCGTAATTGGCCTGTTCAGCCATGCCGTCGGTATAGGTAATCTCACAATTCATCGCGTGGCCAAGGCCCCAGACCACAGCGCCCTGCACCTGATTTTCGAACGTCAC
>JANNKX010000143.1:0-1869 GCA_031396505.1 Rhodobacterales bacterium | reverse complement strand
CGTAGAGGCGGCGGATGCTGAGCGGGTCCGTCATCGGGGCCCCTTAGCAGCTTCGCGGGGTGGCGGGGCAAGCCGCGCGCCTGACGCGGGCCAATACATCAATTTCCAGTTCACCGGCGGCATGACGGACACGGAATCCATGGGGCGGTTCTTTGTGAAGTCGATCAACCAGGCGATTGAAAACGGTGCAGTGATCCGCGGGGCGCGCATCGTATGAGCGTTGAGTTTCAGACGGGATACACCCTGCCGGGCGGAGACAAGCCACTGCGCAACGCGCGGATCGCACATAGCCTGAACTGGTTGTCGGATGGTGCGCCGTTGGCATCCACCACGGCGGCAGGGTTCTTTGCGGCGGCCCCGAACAATTCGCTGACCTATGAGAAGTGGAAACCCACGTCGGTTCCGGCAACCTGGGAATATGATCACGGATCGTTCGCGATGGTCGATTATGCCTGCATCGCGGGGCATACGCTGACCGGTTGCACGGTGCGGATCGAGCGGCGCAACGGGGCGGTTTGGCTGCCACAGTCGCCGGATGTGCTGATCGCTGACAACAGCCATCTGTGGTTTTTCTTTGCGCCGGTGTCGGCGCAGCGGTTGCGGATCAACATCCTGAGCGGGCCTGTGCCGGTGATCGCGGTCATCAAGTTCGGGCTGGCGCTGCAGTTGGAGCAGCCGATTTTTGGCGGGCATACACCGATTGACCTTTCGCGCCAGACCGTGTTGCGGGCAAACCGGACCGAGACGGGCGAAAATGCAGGCCGCACCAAACAGCGCGTGCTGCTAGCCACGTCATTCGAATGGTCGCATCTGACAACGGCATGGATTGAGGCGAACTGGCTGACGCTACAGAAGGCCATTGAGGCGGAGCCTTTCTTCATCGTCTGGCGTCCGCTGGACCGGAGCCACGTGGGGTTCGTGCAGGTGGACAAGGTGCCGGTGCCGACGAACATGGGCATTCTTGATTTTATGGCGGTGGACATGCAGGTCCGGGGGCTGGCTTATGACTGAAAACAAGGTTGGGCGAGAGCCGATACAAATTGTCGAAATTCTGCAGCCGTTCTGCGCCAACACGTTCGGGGTTGCACCCTGCACGGCGACGGGGCCGGCGGATACGAAATGCTACAACACGCGGGCGACCTGCCGGGACGTGCCGAACTTTGCCCTTGGCGCGCCACTGTCGCTGTATTTCTCTTCGGGCATGGTGGCGGAACAGAACGTGCCGGGGGCGGATTACATCTTTCCGACGCTGGTGTCGGTATCGACGACGCCGACAAAGATCAACCTTGCCGGGGCCGATCCGGACGCATCGGGCCTGGGCAACCGGGCGGTGTGCAACCTGGTGTTTCAGGATCACCAGCATACCGACAGGCGGGTCGATCCGTATATCGACGGGCGGTCATGGAACGCGCTGAGCGGGGACAGGGGCAGTTTCTGGACACGCTGGCTGGTGCGGAACAAGTACCGGCAGAACGTGGTGATCAAGGTTTATGAGGGCTATGTCGGCCAGGCTTTGGGCGCGATAGTGGTGCGGACCTATTTCCTGCAGTCGATCAGCGGGCCGGATGACAATGGCCGTGTGACAATTCAGGGCAAGGACGTGCTGGCGCGGATCGAAGAGCGCAAGGCGCAGGCCCCAGCGGCGTCGCCGGGGCGGCTGCATGTGGATATCACGGCGGTGGCCACATCGATCGCTGTGGCCAATGCGGTGGTCGGCGATTACCCGGTGCCTTGCTGGGTTCACTCGTATTCATCGAAACCCACCCGCGATGTCGGCGATGAGGAATTCATTTCCTCTCGGCCTTGGAATGGACAACACGCCCATGCCTCGGCATCGCACCGCAGAAAAACCACTTTTTCTATGTCAAT
>JANNKX010000142.1:0-2772 GCA_031396505.1 Rhodobacterales bacterium | reverse complement strand
GATAACCCTGGGCGGTCAATCCGTGCCGGGCAACCCAAGGCGGCCCGTCGCGCTGTTCCCAGACCGTCGCATAAGTATCACGGCCGTCGACGAGGTATCCAGTGACTTCGATGGGCCGAAAGCCCTGCGGCGCCACGGTGTCGACAAAGGCCTGATAGTCGGCAGCGCTCACCCCGTGACGGGCCTGCCATGCCACGCCGTCGCTACGCTGCCATATTGCGGCGTAAACGCTGAATTCGGGGCTTGCCTCAAGCCGCGATCTAATCGTGCCCGTGGGATTGGGGTTTTGCCCGGTGCTGCGGCAGCAATACACTTTCGACCCGGTTACACACGAGGCCCCGCTTGATGATCCGGCAGGCGGCGTGCCGACAGTCTCGCCAGCGCGGCAACCGCCGTCACAAAAGGGCGCTGTCCCGTCCCACCTGCAAACAACCCCCGTGGTCGCGCAGCAAAGCGCTTTTGTTCCAGTGGCGCAGTTTGCCCCGAACTCGGCATCCATGTTGACAATCGGTGGTTCCCAGAAATCGGGAATACCGCCCAGACGCGTCACCTCATTCTCGCTGGCGTCGCAAGACCCGGCACAAAACGGCGAAGTGCCGTCCCATCGACAAGTTTGAGCGTGAGCTGGAACCAATGAGGTGGCTATCAGACCGATGACAATAAATAACGAAACGAAGCGCATAACGAGCCTCCTTCAATATGTCGATCAAATACAGGGTGCGACCAGCTCAAAGCAGAAACGGCAAAATGTGTACTGCAATTCTCACGAAAACACGCTGCTTAGCACCGCGCTTTCAAACATGCCTCAAAACGGCCGAGTCGTGAAGACAGTATTTGTTCTGCACCGGACCTGTGTCAGATATCCGCGCTGCACTGCCATCAACCGAACGCCACCATAAATCGTTAAGCGAACATTAAAAAAGCCTGTGGATAACTTTTTAAGTATATGATAAATTACAATAATAGTAAAAATTGACAGCCGTCAATTTCCCCCCACCAGCACCGGAAACCAGTCCTCCCGCAGCCGCGCGCCCGCCTGCATCCCGTGCTCCGGATAGGGCGGCGAGGTTGGCCCGGGCCGCTCCACATACCGCGCATCCTCGCCCACCAGCCGCAACGAAAACGCCCGGCGGCGCGCTTCCGACGTATTCCCCCGCGCCCCGTGCAATGTGCGGTAGTGAAACGCCACCGCATCCCCCGGCTCCATCGCCCATTCCAGCACCGGCATCCCTTCGGCATCGGGGTCCGGCACCGGCATGTATCGCTCCGGGTCCGGATAGAACGCCGTCTCGCTCAACCACCGCGTCGGCAGCACTTCGCGCGGCCACAGATGACTGCCCGCCACGCAGCGCAAGCTGGCCGTCGTCACCGCATCCATCGGCGACCAGAAGCTGACCACCTGCTGCCCTGCGACGAAATAATACGGCCCGTCCTGATGCCACGGCGTCGCGCGCGACGTCCCCGGCTCCTTCACCAGCACGTGGTCATGGAACACCTGCACCCGCGCGGATTGCATCAGCGCCGATGCCACCGCCGCCACCCGACTTTCCCGGATCACCCGGCCAAACTCCGGTATCCGCTCCCAATTGCAATAGTCATCGAAAAACCGCCCCGTATCGCCCACCCGCGTATTCTCGGCGGCATAAGGCCCCGGCTCTGCCATGTTTCGCGCAATGCCTGCGCGGATCACCTCAACCCAGTCCGCCCACAACCCCTTGACCAGCACCGCCCCATCGCGCAGGTACGCCGCCACCATGTCGTCCGTGACCATCACATCCCCCTTGCCTTGCCCCATCATGCCCGCAACACTGCCCAAAACAAGGGGGGATCGCGATGACACACGGATACGATACAGGCAGATTGAACCTGCCCTTTGTCGGCATCGCCACCTTCGCCAAACGTCCCTATGTCGAAGACTGGCGCACCATCAAGGCCCACGCCGCCATCATGGGCGCGCCGTTCGACTTCGGCACCCAATTCCGCGCCGGGGCCCGCTTTGGCCCGCGTGCGGTGCGCGAGGCCTCCACGCTCTTCAGCTTCGGCCATGCCGGGGCCTACGACCACGAGGATGACGCGGTCTATCTTGGCCCCGATGTCACCATCGTCGATATCGGCGACGCCGACATCATCCACACCGATACCGAAACCAGCCACGCCAATATCGAGGTCGGCGTGCGCGCCATTCTTGATGCAGGCGCCCTGCCCGTGGTCATCGGCGGTGATCATTCCATCAACATTCCCTGCATCCGCGCCTTTGCAGACCGCGGCCCGATCCATATCCTGCAGATCGATGCGCATCTCGATTTCGTCGATGTCCGCCACGGCGTGCGCCATGGCCACGGCAACCCGATGCGCCGCGCCGCCGAACAGGGCCATGTGACCGGCATCACCGCCCTTGGCATCCGCAATGTCTCATCCACCGCCAAAGATGGCTATGATGCCGCCCGCGCCATGGGCGATGATATCCTGTCGGTGCGTCAGGTGCGCAAACTGGGGGTGGCAGGCGTGCTGGCCCGCATCCCGAAAGGCGCGCGCCTGTACATCACCATCGACATCGACGGCTTCTGCCCCTCCATCGCGCCGGGCACCGGCACGCCGTCCCATGGTGGTTTTCTGTATTACGAGGTGCTGGAAATCCTGCAAGGCGTAGCCAACGCGCATGCCGTCGTCGGCATCGACCTTGTCGAGGTCGCCCTGAGAACGAGTTGAGTTCGCTGACGCGACAATGCCTAAAAGGACGGCGCCTGGGCGACCTCGAACTCCTCCGCTCCG